>JAGABX010000081.1 GCA_017614395.1 Eubacterium sp. | reverse complement strand
TATTCTGATAGTGAAGCCGAAAACGCATGTGTCAACACGGGAGACATATGAGAACCTGGTGTTGGATGAGAACACGGTGCATCCGGATATCGATCAGATGATAGAGGATATGAAGGAACGTCGGCTGAAAGACCTGTGTGACCATATGGCCAACCTGCTTGAGAGTGTTACGATTCCGGCGCATCCGGAGATTGACGAGATTAAAAAATTCATGTTAGAGAACGGCGCGTTAGGGAGCCTGATGAGCGGTTCCGGTCCGACGGTGTTCGGAATCTACCGGGATGTTGATACTGCGAATGCCGCAAAACAAAAGGCGCTGGAGACCTTCGACAAAAGTTTTGCATTTGTTACGGACCTATACAGATAAACTCGGAAATTGATATAGAAACGCTCGGAGGTCCGTTTCCACCTTGCACAAACGCAGCGGTGCATGGCTCGAAAAAACCTCGCCTACGCACCGGCGTTTGCTAAAGCCTCCTCGCGTTTTTCTATAATCAATTTCCTAAGTGTATATCAGAGAAGGTCTTGAATAAAAATGATTGGAGATAAAAGAAATGGGTATCTATGAGGAATTAGTGGCGCGCGGGCTGATCGCGCAGGTAACGGACGAGGACGAGATCAGGGATCTCATCAACAACGGAAAGGCGACTTTTTATATCGGATTCGACCCGACGGCGGACTCGTTGCACGTGGGGCATTTCATGGCGCTCTGCCTGATGAAGCGACTGCAGTTGGCGGGCAACAAACCGATTGCCCTGATCGGCGGCGGAACCGGTATGATCGGCGACCCGTCGGGACGCTCGGATCTGCGCCAGATGCTGACGAAGGAGGACATTCAGCACAACTGTGACTGCTTCAAGGAGCAGATGAGCAAATTCATCGAGTTCGGCGAGGGCAAGGCGATGATGGTCAACAACGCCGACTGGTTGATGGATCTGAACTACATCGAGCTGTTGCGCGAGGTCGGAGCACATTTCACCGTGAATCGCATGCTCACTGCCGAGTGCTACAAACAGCGCATGGAGAAGGGCTTGAGCTTTTTAGAGTTCAACTATATGATCATGCAGGCCTACGATTTCTACCGCCTGTACCAGGATTACGGCTGCAATCTCGAGTTCGGCGGCGACGACCAGTGGTCCAACATGCTGGCGGGCACGGAGCTCATCCGTCGCAAACTCGGCAAAAACGCATGTGCCATGACGATCAACCTCCTGCTCAATTCTGAGGGGAAGAAAATGGGCAAGACCGCCAAAGGCGCAGTGTGGCTGGATGCTAACAAAACCTCGCCGTTTGAGTTTTTCCAGTACTGGCGGAATGTCGATGACGCCGATGTCATCAAGTGTCTGAAGATGCTGACCTTTTTACCACTCGAGGAGATCGAACCGATGGAGTCCTGGGAAGGTTCTGAGCTGAACCGTGCGAAGGAGATTCTCGCGTTCGAGCTGACCAAGATGATCCACGGTGAGGACGAGGCCAACAAGGCAATGGAATCTGCAAAATCCCTGTTTGCCGGTGGTTCCGGAAATGCGCCGGTGGATATGCCGACCTTTGTTGTTCCGGATGATATGGTTAGTGACGGACAGGTGGGGTTGCTCAACCTCCTCACCGCATGCGGCCTGACCTCGAGCAACGGTGATGCCCGTCGTGCCATTGTAAACGACGGCGCAATCAGTATTGACGGAGAAAAAGTCACTGATCCGAAATATGCCATTGTCGTGGCGGACATCCCGGAGGAGGGAATCGTCATTAAAAAGGGCAAGAAGCATTTCAGGAAAATTCTGAATTAGTGGTAATGGCCGTAATAATAGTATTATATCTGATGGAGGTGACAAACAGACATGACAATGATAAATGCTACAGATACCGTACATATTCCCGCAAACATGGTTTTAGTTCCATACGAAGAGTATGAGAGACTACTAACAGCAGAAAAAAATGATGCATATAGAAAAAAACTGGAACAATCACTGGAACAGATAAAACAAGGAAAAGTTGTTGCTAAAACCATGGAAGAATTGGAGGCGATGGAAGATGAGTAAGCCTTTATTCTCCGAAATGGCATGGGATTGGATATCCTGAGCCATTAAAGGGTAATTTGTCCGGGTGTTATTCGAGGCGTATCAATGAAAAGGATCGCCTTGTGTATCGTAAGATAAATGATGATGTAATAGAAATCATTTCATGTAGAGGTCATTATGATGACAAATAATAAAAGGGAAGACAAAATGAAAAAACAAATAGCAGTAATATTCGGTGGAAAATCATCAGAGCACGAAATCTCCTGCATTTCTGCAGCCAATATTATCCGGAAAATGGATCGCGACCGCTACGACATCCATGCAGTCGGGATTGACAAGGCCGGTACCTGGCGGTATGTCGGAGAGGTGACGGATATAGAAAAAGTCGACGAGCAGATCAGTGATGCCGCTATCGCTGCAGAGCCGCGCCAGATCGGGGTATCCATGGACAGGAACGCGCCGGGTCTTTTGATCAACGAGGGCGATGCGGTGCGCTGTATCCATATCGATGTCTGGTTCCCGGTGTTGCACGGTCGTAATGGTGAGGACGGAACAATCCAGGGAATTTTTGAGATGTCAGGGATTCCATATGTGGGCTGTGGTGTGCTGGCATCATCCGCCGGCATGGACAAGATTTCCACGAAAAACTTTGCCGACCGTGTTGGTGTTACACAGGCGCGGTTCGTTGCAGACGTGTCGAAAAACAGTGAGTCCGTAGAGCAGACAGTGGCACGTGCCGAGGCGGAGCTGGGTTATCCGATGTTTGTCAAACCCTCCAACGCCGGCTCGTCCAAAGGTGTCAGCAAGGCGCATAACCGTGAGGAGCTGATCCGCGCGATCGGCATCGCCAAGGAAAACGACCACCGTATCCTCATCGAGGAGTTTATCGACGGTCGTGAGGTTGAGTGCGCGGTGCTCGGCGGTGACGACGTAGAGGCTTCGTGCGTCGGCGAGATCCTGTCGGCAGCGGAGTTCTATGATTTTGATGCGAAGTATAACAACGCCGCATCTAAAACCGTCGTGGATCCGGATGATCTCCCGGACGAGGCCAAAGCGCAGCTTCGTGAGGACGCGGTCAAGATATTTAAGGCATTGGATGGATTCGGTCTGGCGCGCGTGGACTTTTTCGTGCGACGCAGTGACAACCGTGTGATTTTTAACGAGATCAACACGCTCCCCGGTTTCACCAACATCAGTATGTATCCGATGCTCTGGCAGGCCATGGGTGTCGACCAGGGCGACCTGATCACCCGCCTGATCGAACTGGCAGGGGAGAGATAGAAAAT
>JAGABX010000007.1 GCA_017614395.1 Eubacterium sp. | reverse complement strand
GTATGACCTGTGTATGACCTACGCATTTGGCCATGATTCTCGCGTAACAAAAAGCCCCGTAACATACCGATTTTCGGCAATTACGGGGTTTTCTTCAGAGCGCGAGACGGGACTCGAACCCGCGACCCCGACCTTGGCAAGGTCGTGCTCCACCAACTGAGCCACTCGCGCAAACACAAATAGTATTATAACGATTTAGTGTGTATTTGTCAAGTAAAAAGTTATTTTTTTTTAGACGACACTGCGACGTGCGTGAAAATATATAAAAAAGTTCTTAGGATTCTGATGAAAATCTATTGAATTGAACATACATCATAAAAAAATTTCGGGCGTAATACGGCGCGTTTTAGTCGTTTTACGCCTGTTTTGTATGTCTGAATGGTATGATTTTCGCGCTTTTTGGTATATTTTACAGAATTTCAAGAGATTGTTTTGTGAAATCTGAACAATTTACAAACTGCGTCATTTGGTGGTATCATCATCGATACACGCTCGGGATGTGACAAGGCAATCAGGCGACTCTCTTCCTTTGTCCGGTTGTTAATTTAAAATCCCTCGAAATGAGTTGCATCCGGAGCGTGATACAAATTGGAGGGCAGTGACAGGGAAGATGAGACCGGACTGGATTACTTTTTTGGAAAGGGCATGAAAATCATGAAGATAGCATTTTGGAGCAATACTCACGGGTTGTGTTGTAACACCACTCAGTTGGGAATCATCAGTATATGGTACGCATTGCAGCGACCTGATGCGCATTGTGTGATCATGGAAAATCATAAAAATCTGTTTGGGATCAGCCGGATGCTGTACAGACCGATAGCAAGTGAGAGTCAGATATATTACAGATACGGAGGTCTGGGGACCCTGATGCGCCATCTGGGAAAGGGTGATATGAGTCTGCTGGAGATGGAGTTCATGGCGGAGCGATTTGTCGGAGAGCGTCTGATGTATTTCCCGATCGGCGCGGATATGGGGCCTGAGCAGTTGGATTATTATCTGGAACGTGATCTGCGGAGACTTTTTCTGCTGTTGGATAAAAGAATCGATCACACATGGATTGACACCTCTCCATCTGCGTGTACAACAAGAGCCATACTGAATGCCGCTGATGGAGTTGTGGTCAGTTTATCACAGAACAGAATAGTATTGGATAATCTGTTCAGCAATCACAGGGAATTGCATAAAAAGGCGTTTTATATCATTGGAAATTACGAGGCGGATTCCGATCTGACAAAGGATGAAATTGTTTCTCTTTATGGTCTCAGTAATGACAGAGTTGCCGTTATCCCTCACGATGCGGGAATGATGGATGCAATTTCAAAAGGAACGCTGATTCCGTATATTATGCAGGCTTTTCATTGCGAGGTACATGAGAAGGGATTTGAGATGGCGAGAGCGTTGCGTGACGCTATGGACGCGTTTTTTTGCTGGCTCGGGGATGAGGAGGAAACTCACATTGATGAGAAAGGTGTTTCGGGATATCCGGCAATGGTTGCGGAAGGCAATATCAAACGATATCCTTCATTTGTTGCGGAGAATGGTGTTAATCGGTATAATGTTCATCCCGGTAACAGGTTCTGTAACTCTCGCGAGAGTATCGGTATGCAACAGGGATGAATTGAAGGCAGCCCTGCGTGAGGAAGGCAGTGAGACGATAGAGTTGAAGTACGCAATATCAGTTCGTGAGACTATCACTGTTCATGGGGAAAAGGTGTTGACGGGATCCGGGGAGTTGAGGAGGGCGGTTTCAAGTAACAGTGCGTTCGGCGGAAACCTGCTGAGGTTGGCTGACGGCAGCCTGACATTGAAAAATATAACTATAAATGGCAGAGGTGATGCAGGGGTGCTCGCAGGGGGGCTCTATGGATGGCTGATAGAAATTGATGGGGGACAACTGAACATAGGAGAAGGGGTTTTATTAAAAAACAATCGAAATACCACAAGAAGCTCGGATGGCGGTGGTGCAGTTCGTGTGAGAGGAGGAGCATGTGTGATGACCGGAGGAACCATCACGCAGAATGCAAGTGTAACGGGAGGGGCCGGCGTGCGCGTGGAAGCGGGCGGCATTTTTTACATGAAAGGCGGAGTGATTTCAGGAAACTCTTGTGTGGGCATGGGTGCCATAGAGGGATTTGACGGTCGCGGCGGAGGAGTTCTGAATCGTGGAACTATGGCAGTTTATGGTGGAGAGATAAGCGGAAACACCGTGAAGGGTTACAGCAGCGGAGGGAACAGTTATGGAGGAGTCGGCGGCGGAATTGCCAATGCGGGAGATCTGTTGCTAAACGGAGGCAGTATAACCGGAAACAGAGGTGTGAGAGGATGCGATATAGGTCAGATACGCGGAAGGATAGCAGGAGCCGGTGCAGTGCATATAGGAGAAATATGGCTGAAAAACGGTCAGATCATGCATATAGGAGGCGGGTTTAGCTCACCCGCTAAAATCCGGTTGCAGCCGGAGTCGGTGAAGGCGGGGGTAAAGCTTGTCAGTGGGGTAAAAAGAAAAACAGCAGTTAAGTGGTTTTCCGCCGGATCTAATATTTCAACGAAGTATTGGCAATTGGTTGTTCATGATTCAGTTTTACAGGTGGAGAAACGTACGTCTCCGACACCGACGCCCGTACCGACAGAGATACCCGATGGCTACGGAGGAGACTCGGGAGCCGGTTACGGAGGAACGAATAGTGGCAGCACCGGATATGATGGCGGTGGATCAAATGCTGGAAGAACGGGATACGATAATGGTGGGTCAAATGGTGGAGCAGCAGAATCAACTCCGCGAGTATATCCTTCATATATCCCTGTCAGACCGCCTGACCCTGAGGCTGAAATATGGTTTCATACGCCAGCGGTCAGTAGGATGCCGGAAGAATCACCGGCGGCAACGGTCAGCCACGATTATGATAAGCCGGCGTTGCCGTTTTTTCTGAGATTGCCCATGATAACACCTGCTCCGACAGAGAAGTTTTACGATAATACCGTATCACCGCCGGCTGTAACTGCTTCAACTGTTACAGTATCGCCGGCACCCGTTGTAACACCCCAGCCGACGCCGTTTCGGTATGTGGATGGCTGTTCGTGGCATTTTTCCGTAACAGAAATTCGCAGCCTGAAGGAGAGTTTAGAGCAAACAGACGGATTGGAGCATTCTGATGATGCTTTTTTTGAAATGATACATGGCAATATTGTAAAATAGGGATGTTTTTTATGAAAGAGTGGGAACCGGATGGGTTCATTCAGATATACATTCATGTTTAGGCAGGAGGAATAGCATAATGAGTGAGTTTAAGGAAGGTTTTTTATTGAGCAGGCAGGAGTATGGGTGTCTGTATCCGTATCTGATGAAGGACAAGGTTCGGCAGATTTTCTGGAACGGGAGAGGGCTGTGGATTGAGGATGAGGACCGGGGGAGACATCTCGTTACAGACAGACCGGATGAGCATTTTGTAGATCGATTTGGCATGATCATCAGCAATCAATGCAAAACAGCGTTTAACAGGACGCATCCGGTGATGGAATGGGAGGGAGACAGCATCTCAATACAGATGATCCATGAGAGCCTGTCACCTCATGGAACAACCATTCTTTTGAAAAAGAAGAAAAAGCCCGTGAGGTTGTCAGCGGGAGAGATGGTCTCACGCGGTATCTGCTCCCAGGACGATATTCCGGTTATTAAGGAGATAATTCAGGAGAGACAGTCATTTATACTGACCGGTGTTTATGGAAGCGGAATCAATGATGTGTTATTGTTTATGACACGATATTTTACACCGGAGGAGAGAGTGATCGCGATATGTTCAGAGCATACGCCGGATCCTGCGGTACCCAACCCGGATAAGGATATAACGACTGTAAAGGCACGTGACAGTGATAATCCGGATTGGTTAAGGACGTGCCTGCGCGGGATGGTGCCGGAATGCATATTGGGATTGAATCCGGGAGAAGATGTTGTCGCGGACATTATGCAGATGAATGAGCAATATGGGATACAGGTCGGACTGATGGTTTATACCGGGATCGGGGTTGATAGGGAGCAATTAGCTCCACGCATAAACAACCTCATGATCATGGGCGAGAAAGGATTGGAGATAATCAGATGATCGATTCGGAATACACGATATATGGTGAAAACCTGGTCAGTTGTTACCTGACGACGGGATGTCTGTTTTCTGCTTTAGAAAGATGCAGGGAAATATTGCCTGCTGACAGCGAACTATCGGAAAAAATTGGGATATGCCTGAAAAAGCTAACGTCCGGAGAGGGTACAGATAAGGATCATCCGGTAAGAGAATCCTTGAGGGAAATGGAAAACGGAGATGTTCGAATCAGCATTCTACATGACGTTGTTGCATTTGGTGAAGAAAGAGGAGAGAATATAGATGAGGCGCTGCTTTTTCTGGGAGAGGCTTGGGAGTATGCACCCGGGTGCAATATATATATATTCAATGGAAAAGGGATGAAGGGCAGTTTCAGGAAATGTCTAAGCCGCGGAAAACGATGCGTGGCGGAGGTGAGAGAGGAGTTGCCCGGGTGGATGATCGGGATGGCGGCGTATGCGCATATAATGAGTTTCCGGGAAGCGCTGCGCCGGTCATCCGGATTAACTCATGGCTTTTTCAAAAAGGAGCTACGTACTCTGGCAAGACAGCTGGAAAACGATGATGCGGTAAATCTGATCGGCTGCTTTTTATCGGAATTAAAAATCCCGGAAATAAATATGTGCCTGTCGGTATGCATGCATATATGCGATGGAACGGAAACAGATGCGAGAGGAATTCTGTCCGCATGCAGGCGTCTGAAAACAGAAACAAATCAGGTACGGAATAACAGAATGAGAGGAAAGGGAGTCGCAGTGGCGGTATTCGCTGCTGTATGGATACTGATCATGGTAGTTTTTGCAGGTTTGACAGATGCAAAAAAAGAGCAGCATCTAAGGGAGGCGCTGACAGGCGCAATGTCCGTTACAGTCGGGGAAACGCCCGGTTTTGACGAGACGAATCAGATGCTGGCGGTTTTCATGCAGAATATGTTGAAATGTGTTGATGATGATATAGACCTGACTATAAGAATCTGTGAAATGGACGAAAAGAAAAAGACCATTGATGTTGAAGCAACCGGAGAGTATGATTTAGGCTTCGGTCGCAGAAGTGTCAGTGTCCGAAGGAGAGTTGCTTTCTGAAATCTCATCCGGTTCCGGTTTTAATTCAATTCGCAGTTTGTCGATGCGGTTTCCGTCAACCTGGATTACATTGTAAATTGCATGGTCGTCCTCTGCCTGTTCTCCCTCCTCGGGGAAATGTTCCAACAGACCGATAACATGTCCGGCGATAGAGTCATAATCCTCTGACTCGATTGATAAACCGAGAGTGTCGTTTATATCGTCAAGTGGAGTGGAGCCTAATACCTGATAGATATTTTCATCGATCTTCTGTATCTCGTCTTCCTCGTCATCATCATACTCATCGCGAAGCTCCCCGACTATCTCCTCCAACAGATCTTCGATTGTGATGAGCCCGGCCAGAGCGCCGTATTCATCGAGGACAATTGTCATCGGGATGGAGTTTTTACGCATCTCGAGGAACAGCTCGGACACATTTTTGTATTCGTAGGTAAAATGCGCCTCACGGATCAGGGTGCGAATGTCAAAGTTTTCCTTGCCCGCTTCGAATACAAAATCCTTGAGGTTGATGATGCCGATGATATTGTCAATTGTTTCATCATAAATCGGCATGCGCGCGTATTTGTTATCCGTAAATTCACGAAGCAGATCTTCGTAGGAAATATGCGACTCAACCATGGCAATATCCATTCGCGGGATCATAACATCCTTGACTAAAGAGTCACCGAAATCAACGATATTGGTGATCATTTGATGCTCCTCAGTTTCAAGGACGCCCTCCTCATGACTGACATCAACGATGGTACGCAATTCATCCTCGGTGATTGTTTCGCCCTTTCCGGACCAATCGACTCCGAATATTTTGAGAATCAGACGCGATATCTGATTGACAATAAAAATAAGGGGAGTCAGGAACCACGTGAAAAAGTGGATAACTCTCGCATACCTGAGTGTTATTTTTTCGGATTTTTTTGCTGCTAATTGTTTTGGTGTGATCTCTCCGAATATCAGGATCAGGAAGGTCAGGACTCCGGTGGCGATTCCTACGCCGTAACCGGCATTCTCACCCAAACCAATCCTTTCGCATATACGGATTGAAAGAGAAGTTGTCAGTGCGGAAGCGGTCAGGTTGACGACATTATTACAGATCAGTATGGCACTGAGCACCTTTGACTGGTTTTCCAGCAGTGCCCATACACGCGTAGCAGCTTTGTCACCATCTTCCATCAGGGAACGTATGCGCATGCGGTTGACAGCGGTAACAGCTGTTTCCGAACATGAAAAAAATGCAGACAAAACAAGCAGTGCTACTAAAATGGCGATCTCTATCGCGTCACCCGGAACCACGTCCTCACCTCCTTATACTATAGATAACGATTGATAATAGTTGAATTATTTTCAATGATGTTATTCTAAACGAATTCCCAATATATGTCAAGTATAATTATGGGATGTTTCCGGATGTCTTATGACAGTGCCTGCCTTTTACGAGCCAT
>JAGABX010000080.1 GCA_017614395.1 Eubacterium sp. | reverse complement strand
GGAAGCACAGATCCTGATCCGTCATCTCGCACCGCTTCGTGAGCCTTATGCATTGGCAATCCGCCTCGATTTCAACATGTTTATCCGTGTCGGGGAGATCGCCGGGCTCAAGTGGGAGAACATCGATCTGGAAAGGCGAAATGCCTACATCTGCCATCAGGTAACCTATGAACCGGAGCTCAATGATGACCTGACCTTCTCAGAGAAAAAGATGGTCACGGAAGATTATCTGAAGGGCTGCACATCACAGGGTTATCGAAACGAATACCTGACCGATGAGGCCATTGAGATCCTGAAGGTCGCACGCGAGATCAATCCGGATGGAGAGTATGTGTTTATGCCGTTTGGCAAGCCGATCATCACAACAACCTTCAACAAGCGTTTGAAAAAGTATTGCGGGGAGGTCTGCATCCCCTACCGCAGTTCACACAAGATCCGTTTCTATGCCGCGTCCACGGCGTACAACGGAGAGAATCTTCCGGTCGTAAGCAGACTGATGGGACACAGCCAGATCAGCACGACGATGCATTACCTGAGGGATGTCATCCAGGACAACAACTATGCGGATGCGTTTCAGAATCTGGGGCGTCAGAATCCGGCGTGACTCATTAGAAAAAACAGATTAAATTATATCAATGGATTCAAATGGATTCAAAAAGTAACAGAAACTAAAAACCGGCAAACACGCTTAAATGCGATGTTTGCCAGCATTTCTAACAACGGAGAAGGAGGGATTTGAACCCTCGCGCCGGTCACCCGACCTACACCCTTAGCAGGGGCGCCTCTTCAGCCACTTGAGTACTTCTCCAGATACCTGAACACATTAGTTCTATTCAGTTGTTTGCGAGGGCTCAGCGGCCTGTATCGATCACAGAATACCGTATTCTGCAACACTTAACCCTGACGCAAGGTATATTTTATCAAACAATCACGTATTTGTCAACAAAAATTCATTTTTTTCCGTATTTCCCGACAGATATGTCAATTTACTTTGTTCTATAATAATCCGCTTTGATTATAACAACTGTTTATTTCAAATACATCTGGTGTGTATCCTGCATGAATTTTTCCTCGTTGTACGCGATAATGACGTCATCAGGCATAGTTCCCTCCGGTAAGTAGTCATAAATACTTGAATTAACATAACGCAGATCAACCATGATAATTGTTCCATAATCAGAGCAAAGAAACGGAACTAATGAATTAGAATATGAGTCCTTGACTATCAGCAACGTTTTGTCATTGGCAGCACCGGTTTTTACTGTTATCGCACTGTAATTACCACTGAAAAAGTAATCGTATTTATCTGCTTTTTGAAGAGAATCCGTGTCATAGATACTACCTCGTTCTGACAAATCTCCCGAATCATTGATCACCATAGTTGCAGACTCTGCTTCAGGTATATTGTATTTTATTATTCTATCGTGAGTTTTAAAATAGTGTATTTTATTGTAATCCGTCCCTAAAAAAACATCTGTTACTGTTTCCTTGGTTTTCGTTGTTTCACTTTCGGGTTTTAACTCATGATAAGCATATTCGGCACCGAGAGTTGTCCAATGATGATCCGTGTTATAATAAATGTATTCATCAACGTGTGTTTCCAATACTTTCCGCAAATCAACTATCATTTTATCTGTGGCTGATCGAGCTTGCTCTATAATCTCAGGTGTAATACTATCCATTTGTCCGTCTTTTTCATTATTATCAATACAGGGTTCTGATGAGTCATCATCTGGTTGTTTTTCAGTATTACTATTCCCGTTCTCTCCGTCCGGATCCCCGGCGCCAAAATCAAACCCGGTCTCATCCACACTCTCTCCGTCCGGATCCCCGGCGCCAAAATCAAACCCGGTCTCATCCACACTCTCACCATCCGGATCCCCGGCGTCAAAATCAAATCCGGTCTCATCTACGTCCTCTCCGTCCGGATCTCCGGCATCAAAATCAAACCCGGTCTCATCTACACTCTCTCCGTCCGGATCCCCGGCGTCAAAATCAAATCCGGTCTCATCTATTTCATCAGTATCTTCCATATCTGTATTATCAGAATTTATACTGCCGGTAGAATCATCTTTTTCACGAGAAATAAGAACCGTCGCATATTTCTCAGCCAACGAGTCCCTGATCTCGTCAGCAATACTGTCTGACCTCGTCGATACAGGCATATACTCCGGTAAATGATCACGATACAGGGAGTATTTACTGGGTATGAGCACAGCCTTAACGTGCTCTGTCCCGATCCCGTTTGCCGCAGTAGCAATAAAATCAGTCAGTAAATCAATGTTGGATTTTATCTGTTTATTACTGAAATCACTGTCATGATACAATTCTATCAATCTCTCATCATCGATAAAAATATCATTGATTTCGTCTTTTCCTAAAAAGATCTGAACTGCGGTTTTTGCTGTTACAAAAACGTCGCGAAACATAATATGATCTGATAACGCTTCTGTCAAATCGCTTTCAAATTCGCCATTAAAAAGTGTCCGTGCCTCAACCGACGGAAATGAGGCTAATTCGCGTTTTTCCAGTTCTGAATAAGTTTTTCCCTCACATGCACCGAGAATAACAATCCCGGTTCCCACTCCCAATATCAATAGGAAAACAATAACCTGAATAATATTCCAAAACCTGTTAGACTTCATTCTGTTGCTCCTCTGTACTTACTAATGCCTCGCTAAGAGTTTTATGTCAAAACCTAAAATATAAAAATGGATTATAAGTATCTGCAACTATGCAGGCTGTTGATGCCAACATCATAACCGCAACATAAACCATACTTCCGATAGAATATACTGCCGTATGCTTTTTGACGTATTTTTTTGCCAGTTTTGTAAACACTCCGGTGCTGATTACTGCAGCAGTTATTATCAGTACAATATTTCCGTTTAACAAATACAATGTATGGGAATCAAAAACCCCATTATTACCCACAAAAAATACACCTTTGATAAACTCTGATTTTAACTCAGGCAAAACATCTGCCAGACCGAATATACCCCATCCTATAACTACTATTATTATTGTATATAACCATGTTATTATTCGTGGTAGTTTTTCTAATATTTTTTTCAGTAGCACTTTTTCTACAATCAACAATATTCCATAATAAACACCCCATAAAACAAAGCTCCAGGCAGCACCGTGCCATAATCCTGTCAGCATCCATACTATGAAAATATTCCGCAACTGGCGCGCTACTCCGCTCCGGTTTCCGCCCAATGGAATATACACATATTCTTTGAACCATGTAGATAACGAAATGTGCCAGCGTCTCCAAAACTCGGTTACGGATCCGGAGACATATGGATAATTGAAATTCTCATCAAAATGGAACCCGAACATCCTGCCAAGTCCGATAGCCATATCTGAATAACCTGAAAAATCGAAATATATCTGGAGAGTAAAACAGATCATTCCGAGCCATATCGTTGATGTTGTCAAGTCGCTCTCTGAACCCTCCCGGACAGCATCCCATATCTGCCCCACGGAATTTGCCAGCAGGACCTTTTTCCCGAGTCCGGATGCAAAACGGATAATTCCATCCGAAAAATCCTCTAAACACTCACGTCTGGTTCGAAGCTCGCCCGCCACTGTCTGATAACGAACAATCGGCCCGGCGATCAACTGCGGAAACATGGTGATATATGCACCGAAATCAAGGATGTTTTTTCCGGCATTTACTTTACCCCGATATACATCAATAGTATAACTGAGTGCCTGAAAAGTATAAAAACTGATTCCTATCGGCAACGCAATCTTCAAAACTGACATATCGGTTCCGAAAATCCTGTTTATTGTGCCGATCACAAATCCTGTGTATTTAAAAAAAGCGAGATATCCGAGATTCAAGATAATATTAGATGTCAGCAACAATTTGCTGTGATGCCGTTCAAGCGCCAGTCCGTAGAAATAATTTATAACGACCGAGGCAATTATACCGAGCACATATACCGGCTCACCCCACGCATAGAAAACTATACTGAACAACAAGAGAACGGCGTTTCTTCCCTTCCGTGGCATTACATAATAGAAAAGAAGAACCGCCGGTAAAAATACATATAAAAATATCAGACTGGAAAAAACCATTAGCTTAATACTTCCTTGAAGGCCTCAATAGCCTTTTCATTTCCCGAAATGTCAAGTACAAACAAATAAACAAATTTTCCCTTTGATCCAACCTTGGCTTTTCTCAAAAGGGTTTTCCCGTAATCGGAGTGATAACTGATGTTACTGTTGTACTCATTAACGACATATTTTTTCATACTGTTTTTTATCTTTTTTACAGCCTTGCGTGACGTGCCTTTGCATATAAAACAAATATATTCCATTTCACTGTTCGATTTCTGCGCCGCTGTATATTCAGAAAAAAGCTTCGACGATACACCTAACACGGTAGAATACTGTCCAAAAATATTCGTCCTCTCTGTGTGGATCATGTTGTTGTCATTTAACGGAAAACCGGAACTGTAGGCAGACTGAACTGCGGAATAAACGTCTTTCGTATTGTTTGCCTTTGCAAATGAAACAGTCGAGGCGGAAAAACAAACCGAGAACACTATTGCAAATGACATAATTACACTAAACACAATTTTAATCTTCTTCATATTCTTAAATCTCCCCCGTCTTTCATAAAAAATCAGTTTATATTACGATTATTTTAACTATCTACACATTGACTTATATATTAGCATTTTAGTTATATTGATTATACACCCCTTCCTCTTTTTTTTCAAGTTCTTTTTTTAAAAAAACACTAAAACAATTACTCTTGTTATAGTTGTGTCTGAAAAAACCTTTTTTAGTAAATCTATTTTAATTGTTTATATGTCTGTGGATTTTTTTGTGATCAATAATTCCCGAATTTCTTTTTTAACCAGGTTTTCAAATGCTGTACCATCCATGTTCTCGCGTAATATGACCAATGAAGACCGTCTCCGCCGTTATACTGTCCCAATAAATCTCCGTCGCTGCCCTCAAAATGCTCCGTAAGATCACAATAATACATATTATTATGTTTTTCAGCCACATCTCTGTATGCTGCATTAATCTGATGTCTTTTTTCATGCGATGCCAGCCGCACTCCGTATTTACTGTCCTTTTTCCATGGCGAAACTCCCATTATAACTATCTTAATATTGGGATTAATTTTTTTCATCAGCCTTTTCATTGTAACAAACTTGGCAGCTGATTGTTCCGGATCAATGGACGCTGAGTAATTAGCGCCTACTATAAAAATCAGCCTGTCCGGATTGTATGTTGCTGCCTTTTCGAGCGCCGTTACATCATTGCCGTTATAATTAAACTCATTACTTTCCAGTATAGTATATGTACTCATACCCGCCTTGGCTACATATCTGTAATACGACGGGAAATTGTTTTTTTCAAGCTCCAGAGCTACGGCAAAACACTCTCCGACGATAACTGTGCGTGGTTTTTCAGGCTCTACAAATACCTTAACGGGTTTGCTGAATTTACTGAAAAACAATTCGTTATTTGATCGCCGTCCGGCACGTATTTTATAGAAATAAATCTTACGCTGTTTTGCATTCCTGTCTGTTGTTTTCTTTTTTCTGACAGTTTTGATCAGCCTGTAACCGGAATGCTTTTTTTTCGATCTGTAAACCTCATAAATCCTCGCGCCGCGGACGCGTTTCCACTTGAGTTTTACCTTTTTATGTATGCTCTTTTTGATCTTAACCCTATGCGGTTTTGATTTGGTCAATTTCTCAATAATGGGGGACATGGTAGCCGCCGGTCCGGTCGATACTGCCGGGCCTGTTGCTGCGGGATTAACCTCACTCACGAAAGGCATATCATTTCCCGTCGTATCTATGACTGTTAATGCGTCGCCGATTGACGTCTCACGGATTGAGGCTTTTACCGGTGACGAAACCAAATCATCGTTTGACAGAATCGATACCGATGATGCCAACAGCACCACAGCAAACACAATCAACACTGTTACTACTGCAATTCTTTTCATTCAAACCACCATTTTATTTTATACCGTTTGTCACCAGTTATGAAATACCTTTTTGCTCCATTCCTTCATTGCGTTTACCACTACAACTGTCCCGCCGGTGTTCCAATGACAACCGTCACCACCGTCATACTGCGATAACAGATGTGAACTGCTGTCTGAAAGAACGTTTGTTGCCGGACAAAAATAAACATCGTCATAACTGTCCGCGAATTCCATATATGCTAAATTGAATTTTTCTCTCTGTGACACACTGGGTATGTTTTGAGTGGAGCTCCGGCCGAAAGGAGGAATTTTTACCAGTATGATTTCAATGTGTTTGTTTATCCGTCTCAACAAACTGCGCATCTGTTTGTAGTTATCAATTGTATAACCCGGATATGTCCATGCAGACTCATTCGCGCCAATCAGAAAATACACCCTGTCCGGATTATAATATGCTATTCTCTCTATTCCGGTGATCATCTGACCGTTATACGAGAAATAATTATTATGCTGCATTGTATATGTGTTTACGCCTATCTTCGCGACAAAATGATGATTTTTATTGAACACGCTGTTCATGGCTGCCATATCAACCACGAAACACTCTCCGGCAATGACTGTGAGCGGGTTTTTCGGACGAACATATACCTTCAGCGGTTTACATTTTTTGTTATAAAAAGTATTTCCCCGTATAGTCATCTGAGCCTGTATTACATAAAAATATGTCTGCCTTTTAGGGGTATTTTTATCTGTAAATTTACGGTTCTTCGATGTACCTATCTGTGTGTATTCACCTTTCTTTTCCGTGGATCTGAATATCATGTAGGAATCAGCACCAAATTGCTTTTTCCATTTTACGGTTACATGTTTTTCCAAATCTTTTTTTACGTGTAATTCCTCAACACTGTGTTTGGAGAAATAATCTGCTTTTCTTTTTTCTATTTCCGTTAACTCATTAGGATCCTCTGTCGGCGCAGGTGTCACTGCTGAACCGGTAGGAACCGGGGTTTCCGTCACAGCCTGACCGGTTGCCGCTGCCTGACCGGTTGCTGCTGCCCTGCCGGAAATAGCATCAACCTGCGTATCAGAAGAATCTATGGATTTCACCGAACGATAAAATGCCTCGGCTCCGGAAAAAGCAGAAGATACCCGATCTGCTGATGATGTTGCCGCCAAACCGTTACTCACGGGTATTATGCTCATCCCATATAACAATAATATACATGTTGCGATTTCAATTGATCTTTTCAATACTGCTCGCTCCTTTAATCTCTTAATTTAGGAATACATTGCTTTTACTATAAATCACTATACACTATATCGGCTGATATTTCAAGCATTATTTTTGCTTTTGACACAAGATATGGTGTCTTGCCTTTTTTTGTTTTTTATGATAAAATTATACACGTTGTATTTTATAATAAAATTTATCATTATTTTGGAAAGGAGTTTTTCTCATGACTCAAAAACGTACCTCCTTTTCCGGAGGGTTCGGGTTCGTGCTGGCAGCTGCGGGCAGCGCTGTCGGACTCGGAAACATCTGGCGGTTCCCCTATCTCGCCGCAAAGGACGGGGGAGGTCTTTTTCTGCTGGTATACCTGATTCTGGCTTTGACATTCGGGTTCACTCTCCTCACTGCGGAGGTTGCAATCGGACGTAAAACCCAACAGGGGCCTCTGACCGCATACAACAAATTAAAAAACAGCAAATTCTCAAAGATCCTCGGCATATTCGCCTGCGTGGTTCCGTTCCTTATCCTGCCGTACTACTGTGATATCGGCGGATGGGTGCTGAAATATTTCGTCGCATTTGTTACCGGACAGGGTGAGGCTGCCGCTGAGGATGGTTATTTCGGCGGTTTTATTACCGGCGAAATTGAACCGATCGTCTACATGTTTATTTTCCTGGTAATAATAACAGTAATCATTTATATCGGTGTGAAAAAGGGAATCGAGTTGTCATCGCGTATCCTGATGCCGATCCTGTTGATTCTGATCATCGGAGTTTCAATATTTGCTCTTTTCATCAGCCATACAGACGAGAATGGTGTAACTACAACCGGTTTGGACGGATTGAAAGTACTTTTTATACCGAATTTTGATGGGCTGACCTTCCAGAAACTCATCCAGACAATAGTTGATGCTATGGGTCAGTTATTCTTCTCGCTGAGTATCGCGATGGGTATCATGATCGCATACGGCTCCTATGTAAATAAAGAGGCAAACCTCGTTAAATCGATCAACCAGATTGAGCTTTTTGACACAGGTGTAGCATTCCTCGCTGGTACGATGATCATCCCTGCCGTCTATGTATTCCAGGGAGCAGAGGGCATGCAGGCCTCTGGTCCTTCACTGATGTTTGTATCTCTGCCAAAGGTATTTGCGGAGATGGGTTGGATCGGAAATATCGTCGGCGCAGCATTCTTCGCTATGGTTCTATTCGCCGCAATCACGAGCGCAATGTCCATACTCGAGGCTGTCGTTACGAGTCTGATCGATAAATTCAAGATGAGCCGGAGCAAAGCAACTCTTTCCGAATCATTCATCGGATTTGTTCTTGCAGTAGTTGTTTGCCTCGGTTACAATGTACTTTATTTCGAACTCAAACTCCCGACAGGCAGCACCGGTCAGGTTCTCGATGTCATGGACTACGTCAGCAACTCAGTATTGATGCCTATAGTCGCGATCATGACATGTATCCTGATCGGATGGATACTGACGCCGCAAACAGTCATTGATGAATGCCAGGCCAATGGCGAGAAACTCGGCAGACGAGGTCTGTTCTCGGTAATGATCAAATTCGTCGCGCCGGTATTCCTGTTCCTGCTGTTTTTGCAGTCCTCAGGCATATTTGAGTTATTGGGAATTGACTTCTTCAACGGCTGACGTTTAAATTATGCGAATCATGCCATAAACCATATTCGTTTCATGTCTTAGACTTATTATTCAAAGCACAAACAGCCCCTGCATCTATCATAATGCAGGAGCTGTTTTTTATTATTCATGATTTTCACTCATATTACTGTTTGAATAATTCTGTTATGAATTGTAAACTATCTTCAATTCGTTTCCGGCTCTTTTTCCTTCACAGTGTTCGATTTATCCGATTTTTCCTCATCAAACTTTTTATGAATGTTATTGATGTCCTCGGTACTGCCTCCTCCGGTATCATCCGGCGCCCGGAATTCTCCTTTTTCCACTAACCGTAGAAACGCATCAACAACATCCTCCGTCAGCTGTGTACCTGAAACCTCCTTGATGATGGAAACCGCTTTTTCAAAATTCATGCGTTTTCTGTAAGGACGATTCGAGTACATGGCATCAAACGTATCCGCGACTGCAATGATCTGGGCAACACGCGGGATCTCATCACCCTTGAGTCCCTCGGGATATCCTCGGCCGTCCGGCCGTTCATGATGGGAGCCCGCTCCGGTTGCCAGCTCCGGCATCATGCTGATCCCCTTCAGCGCATCATAACCCATTGTAGTGTGGGATTTAATGATGGCAAACTCCTCGTCGGTCAGCTTTCCTTCTTTATTCAGAATTTCCGGAGGAACACCGATCTTTCCGATATCATGAAGCAGAGCAATATTCTGATAATCAAAAAGTTCATCCTCGTCATACCCCAATTCCTGTGCCAGCATAACCGTATATTTTGCAACACGGGCGGAGTGTCCTTTGGTGTATTTATCCTTCATATCGATGGTATTGGAGAATGCTTCTACCATCTCGCGAACCAATTGTTTGTCATGCTCCTGTTTCTCGCGCAGGACTCTCGTACTCCGTTTCACATAAAAATGCACAAATATCAGGATAATAAACAATCCCGCAGCAACTACCAGCAACATGAACCACAGGTTTTCGTGAATTGCTTTTTCCTTGTGAATCATAAAGGTCTGTGACTGTTGAACCTCACCGGTTGATGTATTCATCACAGACAGGCGGAACGGGAAATCCCCACCATGTACGTTGGTGTATC
>JAGABX010000079.1 GCA_017614395.1 Eubacterium sp. | reverse complement strand
TGACCGCGATTTTTGATGACGGATCCGATGAATAGTAACTTTACTGTCGGAATGCACCGCATGATCAGTTTGTTCTTCAGGATCCGCTTCCGCCTTGAAAAACCGCAGCGGTGCTAGGCTCGAAACTACCTCGCCAAGCACCGGCGCTTTTTCGAGTTCCTCCGAACATAACTGATTCATGCTCTGTGCATTCCTTCATTTAAGCAACGCATGCAGGGGATCGTTATGAAAATGAGCGAAGGGAATTGCAAGCGCATGAGCGACGAGCCTGCGAGGAGCGAATAAAGCGTTCCCTGAGCGAATGGCTCATAACGATACCCGGAATACATAGTAATAACAGGAGGCAACATGGCGCGATTTATCTTTCCGTTGCAAAATATCCTCAACATGAAGGAAAAGCTGGAGGAACAGGCAAAGAATGAATACAGTCAGGCAAACATGCGCCTTCATGAGGCTGAGGAGGAGGAAAAACGGCTGAAGAGACGGCAGGCGGATGCTGAGGACGAACTGAAAAACACTCTGGGTGAAACGCTTGATGTGATGGAAATCAAACGCTGTGAGGATGCCGTTGAGATACTGAAAATGTATGTCGGGAATCAGCATTTAGTCGTGATCCAGAGAAACCGTGATGTGGAAATTGCTCGTGAAAAACTGAACGAAGCGATGAAGGAAAGAAAAACATTCGAGAAACTGAGGGAGCATGCATTCGAGGACTTTTTAAAAGAGATGAACCTGCAGGAGCAGAAAGAGATTGATGAGCTGGTAAGTTACCGGCATGGACGAGTTTAGGGGGTAAATCATGGCAAAAGAAGATGACGAAAAAAAGGAAGAAGGCCTGGAAGCCACTGCGGATGCGGATGATAAAGCAGGCTCCAAAATTGTTACCATCATTATTGTTTTGGTGATAGTTGCGATATGGCTTGCAATATTCGGAGTGTTGATCAAACTGGACGTCGGCGGGTTCGGAAGCAGTGTGCTTTATCCTGTTCTGAAAGATGTTCCGGTTATCAACAAGATTCTTCCGGAACCGGATGAGAAGGAAACTAACAGCGAGTATTATGATAATCTTGCTGATGCAAACGCGCGCATTAAGGAACTCGAAGCGCAGCTTGCGTCAACCTCCAGTTCCGATTCGGCCAATTCCGACGAGATAGAGGCGTTGAAAAAGGAGAATGCGAGACTGAAAAAGTTTGAAGAGGCACAGGCGAGCTTTTCGAAACAACGCTCTCAGTTCTATGAGGAGGTTGTGATGAACGAGAAGGCTCCCGACCTCGAGGAGTATAAAAAGTTCTATGAGATGATTGACGCGGATAACGCTGCCAAGATTTATGAGAAGGTTGCTAAAAAGTATCAATATACCCAGGCTATCAAGGATCAGGCTGATATGTTTTCCAAGATGCAGCCTGCAAAGGCCGCCTCGGCTCTGACAGCAATGTCGGGTGATCTTGACCTGATTGCAAAAATCCTTGATAACATTCCTAACAATAAACGTGCCCTGATCATGGATCAGATGGATGATAATGTCATCGCGCAGATAACGACCAAAATGACAAGTATGAAGAAGTGAGCGATAAGGCGAAGTGTGTCCATGAGCATGTATGGTTTGAACGTAGCCAATCGCGCCAAAGGGACTAAAGTTTTTAATATTTTTGCCGATATAATTGGTGATAAGGCGCGCTTATCAAGAATATTATGACAGGAGGCGGGGCTATGAAGACACAGGGAATCACCCTGATGACTTCCAAAACGACGGAAGTCCTGGTCACTAAAAAGTCGACAAAGGCCAGTGATTCCACCTTCGACAACTTTATCTCGAACAACGCGTCGGGACTGTCCAGACAGACTAACGGACCGAATGCAAGTATCGCGGACACTAAATCGAGTATGGAATCAAAGTCGACAAAGATTCAAACTTCTAAAAAATCTGAGGACGGATCCTCATCAAATATTTCCCAAAGCAAGGATGCTGACAAACAAGTAAATACAAATACAGGCGACGCAAAGGTTGCCACGGCAAAAACAACTGACAACACGGATAATGTGAACAATTCGCCGAATGAAAAGGTTGAAGCCTCTGACGGCACAATGGTTTCACAGGATGGCACGATCGACATCGAGAAGGTCAATGAAGAGATTATGGCGATCCTTCAGGATGTGCTGAATCTAATGCCACAGGATGTACAGGACATCTTCAATCAGATGGGGATGCAGCCGAGTGACCTGATTACCGGATTGCAGACCGGAGAGATCCAGAGCTTTTCGATAACGACAGTTCAGACCTTCGTTATGGAGGTGCACGGAATTGAAGATCCGAGCGCGTTCCTGACAAACGATATTCTCAATCAGGAGTTGAACAGCATTTTCGACCAGATGAAATCGTTGCTTTCCGAACTGATGGGAGTGGATATCGAGGGTGTTGACAAGTTAGAAGAAAAAGTATGGCAGACTTTTTCCGAAACACTGATGAAATTGGCACATCCGGAGATTTCAGGCGCAGCAGAGGATATTCAGCCGCAGATACAGTCTCAGGTGCAGAATCAACCACAGCTTCAGACTGAAGAGCCGATAGCAAACTATGCTGCAGAAAACGATGACTCAACGGAAACCGGAACGCCGGACATGAGCGTGATCATTGAAAACCGGACATCGGATAATGCCGGCAGCGGCACGGGACAGAACACCGGACAGGGAACCGGACTCGGGACGGACGATTTGAGAGATGCTGCAGCAGATTTGGAGGCAGCGGTACATCATGTACAGACAACAAATGCAGAGGCGTTCGCTGAGGCGCTGACAGAGGCTATCGAACCTGAACAGAGTCAGATGGCAGATGTGCAGCGACAGATGACCGAGATGGTTGAGCAGGTAGTGCGTCAGGTAAGAGTTCGTATGATGCCGGAATCAACAAACATGGAACTTCAGCTTCATCCGGCGAGTCTGGGTCGCGTAAACGTACAGATCGCGGCGAGCGGACAGGAAACTACGGCACGATTGATTGTGGAAACACAGGCAGCCAAGGATGCTCTCGAATCCGGAATGATCAGATTGCAGGAGGCTTTCGAGGAAAGAGGGCTGAAGGTACAGGCGGTTGAGGTTACTATCGGTAATTTCGATTTGGGACTGAACCAGCAGACACAGAGCGGATCGGAGTCAGAAAACGCAGGTAACAGCAACGGGAATCGCGGAAACGGAAATAACGCATCTGAAGAAGATGTGACGACAACACAGGTTCAGGGCGAGACAGAAGAGTCCAGAAGAGATATCAACAGCACGGTTGATTACACAGCATAAACTTTTTCATGATAGAGCAGTTTTATCGTGAGAAAAAACAATAGGAGGTAGCATATGGCAGTAACAAATTCAAGCCTTTCGACAGCGCTCGATGAACTGACCTACAAGAATCTTGAATCTGAAACTGTTTCAAAGGTCAGAGGAAGCTCAGAGCTTGGCAAGACAGAATTCCTGAAACTGCTGACAACGCAGCTCAGTTACCAGGATCCGCTGAACCCGCAGTCAGATCAGGATTTCATCGCACAGCTCGCTCAGTTCTCATCATTAGAGCAGATGCAGAATCTGAATTCCACTTTTTCAAATACATCGGCATATACGCTGATCGACAAATTCGTGGAAATTGAGCACAGCGACGCAAGCGGCGATAACAAATCAGCGAGCGGAATCGTGGACAGCGTAAAGATCAACAAGGACGGCGCTCAGGTTGTAGTAGACGGAATCAGCTATGATGTGGCAGACATTTACAAGGTTTCAACTCCGACCGAGGAGCAGTGGAATGAAAAACTGAAGGCTGAGGCAGAGGCAAAAGCAAAAGCAAACGAAGCGGCAGCAACAAACAATTCGGAAGGATGACAATTGTTGTAACTGATTAAGAATTTAGGAACAGGGAGGTGCCCATGATTCTGAATAATATCGAGCAAATTCGTGATTCGTATCTTGGCACCCTGCAACAGAACACAGGCAGGAGCCGAAACGAAGCTGAAACAGACAGTGACGGAAAAACCTTCGGTGATTATCTGACAGATGTTAAGGCAGCCGATGATGTGAGATTTTCAAAGCATGCGACGAGGAGACTTGATTCCAGGGAGATCTCGCTTTCGGATGACCAGAGGATGCGATTGAATCAGGCAACAGACAAAGCGAGAGACAAAGGATTGAAAGAGTCGTTAGTCATGGTCGACAACATGGCATTCATCGTTAACATCAAGAACAACACTGTAGTAACAGCCGTCAATGATACCGAAAGATCAGTATTTACAAATATCGACGGAGCAATTATAGGATAAGCGTACAGACATGTAAACAACACGCCGGCCCGCGATTCTTCAGGCAGAAGATTCAAGGAAGCGTGTATAACCCCCGACTGACAGAGGGGGGACACGAAAATGGAGGGACCAAATTATGATGAGATCATTGTTTTCCGGCATTTCCGGATTGAAAGTACACCAGACCAGAATGGACGTAATCGGTAACAATATTTCCAACGTCAATACCGTTGGATTCCGCGCAAGTACCGTAAATTTCACGGATGTGTTCTATCAGACATCACAGGGCGCATCGGGTCCGAACGCTGAGACAGGCGCTCCCGGTACCAACGCTACCCAGATCGGTCTCGGTGCAAACGTCGCTGCTATCGCGGTTGACCTGTCCGGAACCGGTGCAACACAGCGTACCGATCGCGGAATGGACGTCATGATCAACGGTGATGCTTTTTTGATCGCAAAACAGAACGGAAACACATATTTCACAAAATCAGGCGCGTTGGATATCGATGCAAACGGAACACTGTATTGTACAACAAACGGCGCGGCAATACTCGGATGGCCGGCAGTTGATGACGGAAACGGTAACCGTGAGATCCGCAAGGATACTGCTACAACATTGCAGCTGATGGGCGGTGAGAATGCTTATTCAGCACCAAACTCAACGAAGGATATTACCTTGAAAGGAAATATCGACCAGAACGACACACAGGTAAACTTTTTATCAGCTGACCAGTCGACAGGATATCCGATTTCAGTGAGCTTTTATGATAAGCTCGGTGGATTGAATACAGCAAAGTTTGTAATTCACAAGGCAAGTGCTACGGACGATTCCCTCTACACTCTTAAGCTCACGGACATTCTTGATTCGGATGGTGCGTCATTGCTCAGGTATAAGGATGAATCGGGCAAGTGGTGGTCAACTGCTGATTCTGCAGGACCGCTGAAAGATGCGAACAAGATGACGATTAAAATCAATAATGATACGGAGTTGGGTTATACAGTATCACCAACAGGTGAGATAACTATAACCGGAGAGATGCCACATGTGAAATTTAATGGTTCTACAGGTGAATTTGAGTGGGCAGGAAAGGACGCATCATCATCGGCAAAGACAGATACGTTAGCAGCCCAGACAGCTATCCGTATAGGATTAACAAAAGCAGGAGAGAGCCCGTTCGAACAGGTTGCTCCGTACAGTGGCAGCGGTACTGCTCCGAGAGACGGTCTCCAGGGTGGTGTTGCAATTGATTTCAAGAACCTCACCATGTATGCCCAGGATGGCGTCAGCAATGTAAAACCGACACGTGGTAAGGAGGATGGAACCGGAACCGGTAATGCGGCAGGATCCCTGAATGGTTTCTCAATCCAGACAGACGGCAAGATTTTCGGCGTCTATTCAAACGGTGACAAAAACCTCCTCGGTCAGGTTGCGGTAGCTACCTTCGCAAACCCGTCAGGTCTCGAGGCTGCCGGTAACTCACTGTTTGCGGCAACCAAGAACTCCGGAGATTTTGACGGCGTTGGTATCGATATCTCTGAGGTCGGCAAATTCTCAGTTGGCGCTCTCGAGATGTCCGATGTAGATCTTGCAAACGAGTTCACGACCATGATCACCACACAGCGTGGTTTCCAGGCCAACTCGCGTGTCATCACCACCTCAGACAGCATGCTCGAGGAGCTGGTCAACCTGAAACGATAAGTAATAGTTGACAAATAATTCAAAAAGTAGTAGAATATCAACAAAAGAGGCACTACCGCAAAGGCGGATACCTCGGTTATTGGTTACTGAAAGACAGCAATCACACTTTGGTCGGCGGATTGCTGTCTTGCTTTTTGTTACGGAACACGTCAATCGCTAGCCTGATTGCTGAAATAATCGTGTTGATTATGGCCAGGATCACACCGACAACATCAAACAAAGTCGCTTACCTCCCACACATGCGATGATAAAACATTGCCTCATCAAAAACCACCTCCTCATGAGGAAGCGCAAAAACAATGTGCGCTATGGAGATATCCACCTTCTCGCTTTAGCAGTAGTGCTATTTCTTATAATAACACAACAAAATCCATATGTCAACAGAATAGACACAACATATTGTGTTTTCATTGACTGTTCGTCAAAAATCAAAAATATTGATATGAAAAAAAAAGATTTTTGCTTGATATCTATTGAAATCTGTGGTAGAATAGGATAGTTATCAGACCTATGCCGTTTTGAAAGGAGGTTGCCATGATCGATGTAACGTTGATGAATGGTCAGATCATGAGCCTTAATGACGATCTTATCGAGACGGTGCAGGAGACACCCGACACGGTGATCACGCTCACAAATGCGAGAAGGATCATCGTAAAGGAAAGCAGACAGGAGATCAAAGACCTCGTAAAAATCGCGAGGAGAGAGATCCATATTCCATAAAAAGGTGGTGCGGATAGTTGGATATAGCTACAGTCGGAGGTCTTGTCGGATGTGCGGCCGCCGTTATATACGGTATCGTATCCGGTGACCAGGGCTTCGCGGCGCTCGGAAACTTCTGGGATATGCCGTCGTTCCTGATCGTGGTTATCGGTGCACTGATGTGTATGTTGATCCAGTCTGACGGAATCGGAGGATGGATCGGCTCACTGAAAACATTTTTGATCGGAATCAAATCACCGACCTACGATATCTCCGAAATCATCAACAAAGTCATCGAACTCGCCAATGTTGCCCGCAAGGAGGGACTTCTCCAGCTCGAGGAGGCAGCCGGCGATATAGATAATGAATTTATGAAAAAGGGCATCATGCTCATAGTCGACGGTACAGACCAGGAACTGGTCTCGTCGATTCTGGAAACAGAGATTGGTGCGATAAACGGGCGACATTCCGCGGCCGCCGGGTTCTGGGAGGCGTTTGCCGGAATGGGACCTGCGTGGGGAATGATCGGTACCCTGATCGGACTCATCAACATGCTTAAGCTCCTCGATGATCCGAGCTCCATCGGTCCGAACATGGCCGTCGCCCTTATTACAACACTGTATGGTTCGCTGATAGCAAACTGGTTATGTATTCCTATATCGGTTAAGCTAAGAGCTATCAACTCCAGGGAAATCATGATGATGAATGTCATCAGTGAAGGAATTCTTTCGATTCAGGCAGGTGAGAACCCACGCGTAATCGAGGAGAAGTTAAAGTCCTTCCTCTCACCCGCAAACCGTGGTGGTTTAGGTGAAGAAGAAGGTGGCGGAGGTGGTGAGGCTTAATGGCAAAGATAGAAGAAGACGAACCCGCCGACACCGGCGGATGGATCAACACGTTCGCCGATCTGATGAACCTGTTGCTGTGCTTCTTCGTGTTGTTGTTTTCAATGTCCACCGTAGATGCTGAGAAGTATGAGGAAGTCGTCAAATCCATGAGCGAAAGCATCAACATATTTGACGGAGGAGGCGATTCCATCGGTCAGGGACCGTTTATAGACAGCGGAACCGACCAGATAGTAGCAATCTCGCAGTATTTCAATGAGTTTGAGAGTTCAGGCGAGGATGCCGACGCAACTGAGGATCAGTCAATGGCACAGCCCGGAGAATCCGCCTCGGAAAAGGGCGAAAATGATTCACAGGGCGGACAGAAAAGTGAGGATGGCCAGGATAAATCGGATGATGACTCCACCAAGGATGATTCCGATGCCCAGTCAACACCGTCGCCCGGTCAGGATCAGCAGGATCAGAATCAAAACGGCAGCCAGAATGACAACAATACGGGTGAACCGAATGATGACACTCAGACCGGTAATCAGGGGGAACAGACAGATCAGAATCCCCAGAGTCAGAATGACCAGAACCAAACCGGTGACAATATTGACAAGGCAACAGTAGAGGCAGTTGAGCAGCAACTGGAGGAGGAACAGAAGGAAAGGAATCTGAAAACCTACGAGGAAGTCATGGCAGCTGCGGAGGATCGCAACATTCAGGACGAAATCACGGTTCAGATGGATAAAAAGAATCAATATGTCCAAATCACGATGAGTGGCGCATTGCTTTTTGATTCCGGAAAGGCTACTTTGAAGGATTCTGTTATTCCGATACTCAGCAAAGTGGGTAACATACTCCAGATGTACAAGGGCAACAGAATTCAGATTCTCGGACATACGGATGCAGTTCCGATCAACAGTTCCGAATTTCCGAATAACCTGTGGCTGTCAATGGCGCGCGCAACGTCCGTGTTTGAGTATCTGACGGATGTTAAAAAGCTCGAGGCTCACAATCTGGAGACTACCGGACGAGGAGAGTATGATCCCGTGGCATCAAACGGAACTGAGGAGGGACGTGCTAAAAACAGGCGCGTTGAATTCCGTATATATACGAACAAGTAACATTAACAGGAGTTAGCGACGATGAAGAAAAACATACTTACTGTAGTCATCATGGCAGCAACGGTGATCAACCTTGTGTTGACCTGTGTTTTGGTGTTTTCAGTAGTACCGGCCATGAACAAAACGACCAATCTGATAGATAAGGTTGCCTCTGTTATCGATTTGGAGATCGATGACAAACAGGAGGATGATGACTGGACAATGGCTGATCTGGATACCTATACGATAACCTACGAGAAAAAGGAAACACTGAATCTCCAGCCTAATGAGGGCGATGATACGCCTCATTACTATCAGTTGGGTGGTATATCGATTTCGTTCAATCAAAAGGCTGAGGATTATCAGACAGTAAGTGAGCAGATCAAGGCTCAGGACGTGCATGCGCAGAGCATCATCAAGGAAACGATTTCATCTCATCGCGCGTCTGATTTCGACCAGGCAAAGGTTCAGTCTGAGTGTGTCAAGAGATTACAGGAAACCTATAATACGAAGTGTATTGTTGAGGTCATTTTCGTCAATCCGTTGTTGAATTGATAAACTTTTAAAAAAAAACCTTTATATATTTGAAGAAATGTGTTATGATATAGGGTGGCTCGAATTTTTGGGCAATTCTGGTGCAAAAGAGGTGAGGCGTTATGAGTGATGTGCTGTCGCAGAGCGAGATAGACAACCTGTTATCGGCGCTCAACAGCGGAGAATTTGATCCTAACGCCGCAGAGGAAGAGGACGAACGCCCTGTCAAAGACTATAACTTTGCCAGACCGTCCAAGTTTTCCAAGGAGCATCTGAGGACGCTCGTATTCATATATGAGCATTATGCCAGACTGTTATCAACGACGTTGCCGGTGTATCTTCGGAAGAACGTCCAGGTCGAGGTAATGCATTCGGAGGCTGCGACCTATCAGGAGTTTTCAAACTCTCTGTCAAATCCTGTGTTGCTCGGTGTTGTGAATTTTTCACCATTGGATGGCAATATCATCATGGAGATGGCTACGGGGCTCGGTTATGCAATTGTTGACCGAATGCTCGGAGGTGACGGGCAACCAATTGAAAAGACAAGGGATTTTACCGAGATTGAGTTGACTATTATAGAGAGAATAATGGTTGTATGTGTCAATCTGCTCGTTGAACCCTGGCAGACGGTTGCGCAACTGGAACCCATACTTGACAGAATAGAGACGAATTCACAGTTTGCGCAGTTTGTTACTCCGAATGAAATGACTTCTATCATCACGATGAATTTGAAGATAGGAAATGCCGAAGGACTGATGAATATATGTATTCCATATGATGTCATCGAGCCGGTTATAGACAAACTGAATACGAAAAACTGGTATTCCAGTAATGAGACAACGGAAATCGGTACCTATAAAGAAGTTATTGAGGAGTCCCTGCAAAAGGCACAAATCCCAGTTCGCGCCATTATGGGACGTTCGGCGATATCGGTTAATGATTTTATGCACCTGTTGCCGGGAGATATAATCAAAATAGATACCCATCTTGAGGATGAATTGGATGTCTATGTAGGGAATATTAAAAAGTTTTCTGCAATTCCGGGCGCGTATGATGATTCTTACGCGGTAAAGATAAAATCAATCTACAGAGAGGAGTAGCGCGATGGATGGAATGCTTTCGCAGGAAGAGATAAATGCTCTTCTGGGCAGCATGGAAGAAGAAGCGGCCGGCGGTGGTGACGCAGACGCATCGGCAGCTGCTCCGGACAGCGGATCATCCGGTATTGATCCGGCAGATCAGTTGAACGCAGAAGAGGCTGATGCACTCGGAGAAATTGCCAATATCAGCATGGGAACGGCAGCGACTACGTTGTCAATTCTTGTGAATAATCGTGTTGATATCACGACACCGCAGGTTACAACGATATCAATAGACGATCTGTCAAGAGAACAGCCGACACCATGCGTGTTTATACATATTTCATACGTCAAAGGTCTTGAGGGTAAAAACATCCTGATACTGAAAGAGGATGATGTAAAGGTCATCACTGATCTGATGATGGGCGGTGATGGTACAAATGTGGACAACGAACTGTCTGAGTTGCACCTGAGTGCCATATGTGAGGCGATGAACCAGATGATGGGTTCGGCAGCCACGTCGATGTCCTCCATGATCAATGACACGGTGGATATTTCACCTCCGACAGCGACGCGAGTTGATCTCGCTGAGAATATAAAGGGTGAGTTGGAAGGACTGGTTGAAAGCTCATTTGTACAGGTTGCTTTCCATATGGAGATCGGTGATCTGGTTGATTCACAGATCATGCAGTTATATCCGGTTGATTTCGCCCGCAGGGTTTATCGGCAGTTTGCAGGCATATCAGATGAACCTGAACCTGCGCCGGCGCCTGCAGCACCGGAACCGATGCCTGCACAGGCACCTCCTCCGGCTGCGGCAGCTGCACCGGAACCGGCGCCTCAGATGGCACCGACAACTCAGGCACCGCCACCTATGCAGGCAGCACCGCCGCCTATGCAGATGGCTCCGCCGCCCATGTATGGCTATGGCTATCCTCCACAGGATTATAACATACAGCCTGCGCAGTTCCAGAGTTTTATGGCACCACCGGATTTATCAGGAATAGCGCCTGAAAACATTGATCTGATCATGGATGTTCCGCTGGAGGTTACGGTTGAACTCGGCCGGACATCTAAATCAATCAAGGAAATACTTGATTTTTCACCGGGTACTATTATTGAGTTGGACAAGTTGGCAGGTGAACCAATCGATGTTCTGGTTAACGGCAAGTTTGTTGCCAAAGGCGAGGTAGTTGTTATTGAGGAAAGCTTTGGTATAAGGGTAACTGAGATTATCAAAGAATCATGATAAAGTTAAAGGAGAGGTTATAATGGCTAAGAGTGTATTGATTTGCGACGATGCGGCATTCATGAGAGTCATGATCAAGGACATCCTGACGAAAAACGGTTATGATGTCGCAGGAGAGGCAGAGAACGGAGCAAAAGCAGTTGAGAAGTACAACGAGACTAATCCGGATCTGGTTATGATGGACATCACTATGCCGGAGATGGACGGTATTCAGGCTCTGAAAAAGATCAAAGAAGGCGATGCCAATGCCTGTGTAATAATGTGCTCGGCAATGGGGCAGCAGGCGATGGTCATCGAGTCGATCCAGTCAGGAGCCAAGGATTTCATCGTAAAACCGTTCCAGGCAGATCGTGTGCTGGAGGCTGTCAAGAAAGCGATTGGTTGATGTATGTTGTCCAATATCCTGCAGATGGTTGTCATACTTGTCATTTTTGTTCTGATTCTCGTGGCAACCTACTTCACGAGTCGATGGGTGGCAAAATCAGGCGCGATCCAGACGCATTCACCGAATATCAGGGTGAAGGAAACATTTAAGATTGCGCCCAACAGGTACATTCAGATTATCGAACTCGGCGATCAGTATTATGCGATAGGTGTATCCAAGGACAATATTACATTTTTGACGGCTTTATCCAAGGAGCAGCTGGATCTGACGCCGAAGGAAGAGGAACCCGGGAAGATTTCCTTTGTGGGAATCTTTAATAAGGTTCAAAAGAAAAAATGAGTTTCGAATAAAGAGGTTGGTACGTATGCTGAGAAGGAAGGGTGTCAAATTGATACTTCGTTTATGCCTTCTCGCGGTCGTACTGTTGGTACCGACCTTTTTTTGTGGTACAACAGCATATGCTGCGCCTCCCGTGAAATCAGATGCCGATCAGGATCATATTGAGGGCAATGGGACAACGGGAGAGGTACAGGATCCGGATTCTCCGGATGATTTTCAGTTTACCATATCGTCAAATGCCGGAGCGACCGGGTTATCCGCGCCGTTAAGAATTCTTCTGGTATTGACAGTTCTGTCGATAGCACCGTTTATTCTGCTGATGATGACGTCGTTCACCAGAATAATTGTGGTGCTTCATTTTGTTCGTACTGCTTTGGGTACGCAAACAGCACCGCCTAACCAGGTATTGATAGGTTTGGCGCTGTTTTTGACGTTATTCATAATGTCGCCGGTTATGTCACAGGTTTATACCGATGCAATAGAGCCGTTTGACGCGGGCGAGATAACCCAGGAGGAAGCTCTGGAGAGAGGAATGGCGCCCATCCGGGAGTTCATGTTTGAGCAGACCAATCGCAAAGACATACGATTGTTTCTGGAGATACAGGAAAAACAGGATGAAGTATCTGTAGAGAATATTGACGACATTCCTACTACCGTTCTTTTGCCGGCCTTTATGATCAGTGAGCTTCGTGCGGCGTTTATCATGGGCTTTTTGCTGTATCTGCCTTTTATCGTTATCGATATGGTCGTCGCCTCGACGCTGATGTCGATGGGTATGATGATGCTGCCACCGACCACAATATCAATGCCGTTCAAGATACTGCTGTTCGTGCTTGCTGACGGGTGGGATCTCCTCATCGGTCAGATGGTTAAAACTTTTTACTGACAAAGCAGACGGCATATGAATTATGTTGTGAGGTTTTTGTTTAGGTACTGTTACTAAATCATGTGAGTTCAGAGGTGATTGTTGTATGATTACAGATGCGGATATTCTGGATATCGGTCGCGAGGTAATATGGACTGTATTCAAGTGCTCAATGCCATTGCTTTTGGTTTCATTGATAGTAGGTCTTGTTATCAGTATTTTTCAGACCATAACATCTATACAGGAACAGACTCTGACATTTGTACCGAAACTGCTGGCTATATTTTTGGCGTTGCTGTTACTCGGCGGATGGATAATGGGTGAACTGACCGGATTGTTGGATAAAATGATTGGTTCTTTTGCAACATATGTTTAATGAATGCGATGACTTTTTATGTTTGATGAAATGATTATGTAATCAGTATTTTTGGATAGTGATCGTATGGATTTTACTGTTGAGAATTTCGAATACTATATGCTGGTCGTTGTCCGTATCGCCGGGTTTATCGGAACGGCGCCGCTTTTTAACAACCGCGGTCTGACAATGCAGATGAAAGTTGGAATCAGTATTATTTTTGCGGCTATAATCATTCCGATGACACCCGTAGTGCCGATCCAGTACAACGGCATAGTCGGGTTTTCTGCATTGATAGTAAAGGAACTGGCGGTAGGACTGATACTCGGTTTTATGTGTAATGCCTGTACTTTTATTATGAATTTTGCAGGTCAGCTGATGGATATTGATATGGGGTTATCAATGGCATCTACATTTGATCCCATTAATAATACACAGGTAACTATTACAGGTTTGATGTATAATGCGATGTTCATGCTGACGCTGGTTGCTACAAACCTGCATTACTATATCATTAGGGCAATATTGGATACGTTTAAATATTTCAATATTTCCGAGGAAATATTTCCGCGTGATATGGTTCGTGTCGGAATTGATTTTATTATCAATTTTTTTGTTATTGCTTTTCGGATAATGCTTCCGATTTTCTGCGGGATGTTTCTGATAAACATTGTGCTTGGTATTTTGGCTCGAGTTGCGCCGCAGATGAACATGTTTGTTGTCGGAATGCAAATTAAAATATTGGTAGGTTTTTTGATACTGATGTTATTGGTACAGACGATACCTACTGTATCGGATTTTGTGTTTACCGAGATGAAAAATGTTATAACAGATGTAATTCAGGGATTGACACCCGGTGGATAACTATTTTTTAATGCAGAGTAAACATATGTATTCTCAGTATGGTTTTCAGCAATACAGTAGTGCTGTTTTAGAGGAGCGCATCTATGGTGGAGATAACATATAGAGTTTCATATAATCTCCAGTTTTTTGCAAAAAGTGAAGGGGAAGAAAAAACAGAGGAACCCACTGCAAAAAAACTCAGTGATGCCAGAGATGAAGGTCAGGCTCCGCGTTCACAGGATTTGAATACGGCTGCTATGCTCCTGGTCCTTGTGTTAGGAATCAAAATATTCGGCGGTTTTATTTATGATCAGATATATGATACCTATTATTATGTTATGACCAATATGGCAGATTACGCAACACATGAAATGACGCAGCTGCGCGCTCAAAACCTGTTTAATTTAGGTTTGAAAGAGGTGCTTTTTACCATACTGCCGATTTCATTGATAGGTGTTCTTGTTGCTTTTGTGGTCGGTGTAAAACAGGTAAAATGGAAGATAACAACCAAACCACTCAAACCGAAGGGCAGTAAACTGAATCCGATAAAAGGATTTAAAAAGATTTTCTCCGTTGATAAACTGATGGAGCTGGTTAAATCGCTGGTTAAACTGGGTGTATTATTCTGGGTTGTTTATTCATATATCCAGGATCAATGGGGAATGATAACCAATATTTATCAGCTTGATGTTGTCGCCGCTGTGCATCTGATTATTGATACGGTATTGGATATAGCATTCAGAGTGGCTGTTGTATTTCTGGTAATTGCGTTCGCGGACTGGTATTACCAAAAACGCAAGTTCAGAAAAGACATGAAAATGACCAAGCAGGAGGTCAAGGATGAGTATAAAAACTCTGAAGGAAATCCGGAGATCAAAGGAGCCATCAGAAGAAAGATGCAGGAGGCTTCAAGACGACGCATGATGCAGGCGTTACCTGAGGCTGATGTTGTTATCACGAACCCGACACATCTTGCTGTTGCGTTAAAATATGACAAGGATACTGCGGAGGCACCGATAGTTGTAGCGAAGGGTGCGGATTTTTTAGCAGAGAGAATTAAAGAGATTGCCAGAGAAAACATGATTGAGATAGTTGAAGACAAACCTTTGGCACGCATGCTCTATCATAATGTTGATATCGGGGCTGAAATACCGCCGGAACTATATCAGATGGTGGCCGAGATTTTGGCTTATGTTTACAGCATGAAGGAAGCCGTATAGTAAAACGGTGTAGATACTGCTGATGTGTGGGATGATAATTGACACAGGAAATCACATGTATGTAAGGAGGTGAACCGGAATGCAAAAAGCTGATATCGCGCTGGGCGCGTTTGTGCTCGTGCCGATTCTGTTTTTGATCATACCGGTCCCGCTTTTTTTGCTCGATTTAATGTTTGCGTTGAATATTTCCATCGCAATGATCATCCTGTTTAATGCATTGTTTTCCAAAGAAGCATTGGAGATGTCATCATTTCCGACACTGTTGTTGCTGACCACGTTGTTCAGATTGGCACTCAATGTAAGTTCAACCCGAAACATCCTGCTCAAGGGTGAGGCCGGAAACGTTGTTTCCACATTCGGAAATTTCGTCGGTGGAGGAAATCTGATTGTCGGCGCGATTGTCTTTTTCGTTTTGCTGATTATGCAGCTGATGGTTATCAACAAGGGTTCTGAACGTGTATCTGAGGTAACGGCAAGATTTACTCTTGACGCCATGCCCGGTAAACAGATGGCGATTGATGCTGATCTGAATACAGGGGCAATCACCGATGAGGAAGCAAAGGAACGGCGAAATAAAATACAACAGGAATCTGCGTTTTTCGGCGCTATGGACGGTGCCACAAAATATGTCAAGGGAGATGCGACGGCCGGCCTGATAATAACGGTGATAAATTTTGCCGGAGGAATAGCGCTCGGAGTTTTGATGAATGGCCTCGATTTTTCGGGAGCTATCCAGAAATACTCGATCCTGACAATCGGTGACGGACTGACTTCACAGATTCCGTCGTTGATGATTTCTCTGGCGACAGGTTTGCTGGTCACCAAGGGGGCAAAGGACGCAGATTTCGGAAATTTGCTGCAAAAACAGCTGTTTTCCATACCGAAGGTATTGCTGATCGTCGGTGCTGCTCTGATTGGTTTAGGTATTTTTACACCATTGAATTTAGTGATATTTGTCGGATATGGTGTTATATTTATAATAGTATCGCGGATGATTTCCGGAACTCTTGAGGAAGCCGAGATAGAGGAGGCAGTCGCGGAGGAAGAGGAAAGCGCCGAGGAGATAAGGCGTCCGGAGAATGTCAATTCACTTCTGCAGGTGGATGCAATAGAGCTCGAGTTCGGCTACGGAATCATCCCGCTGGCAGATGTCAATCAAGGCGGAGACCTGTTGGACCGCGTGGTTATGATCAGGCGTCAGATTGCTCTTGAGCTTGGCTGTGTCGTACCCATGATCCGTTTGCGAGATAATATTCAGCTTAATCCGAACCAGTACCTTATCAAGATAAAGGGTGTTCCGATCAGTGAGGGTGAGATACTTTTTGATCACTATATGGCGATGAATCCCGGTTATGTTGAAGAGGAGATATCCGGTATTCCTACATTTGAACCGTCATATCATCTTCCTGCGATCTGGATCACTGAGAGCCAGAGAGAGCGCGCGGAGTCTCTGGGGTATACGGTTGTTGATCCGCCGTCAATTATAGCGACGCACCTGACTGAGGTTATCAGGTCGCATCTGGCGGAACTGCTGACAAGACAGGATGTACAGAACCTGATAGAGAATGTCCAGGAGGCTAATACAACACTTATTTCCGAGCTTGTTCCTAAATTGTTAAATGTCGGAGAGATTCAGAAGGTCCTTCAAAATCTGCTGGTAGAGGGGATATCCATCAGGGACCTGGTTACTATATTTGAGACGCTGGCTGACTATGCGCCTACAACTCATGATACGGATGTATTGACAGAATATGTCAGACAGAATCTGAAACGGGCGATTTCGAACCAGTACTTTTTCAGTAACGAACCTACCAGCGTGGTAACTCTTGATCCCAAGGTGGAACAGGAGATCATGGGTGCGGTAAAACAAACAGAGCAGGGCTCATATCTGGCTTTGGATCCGGCATATACACAGAGCCTTATGGAGTCGATCAGAACAGAGACAGGCAAATTGGAGGAACTGGGACGAACTCCAATACTGATCACTTCGCCTATTGTGCGTATGTATGTCAGGAAACTGACGGAGGAACAGTTCAGAAACCTCCATGTTTTATCATATAATGAAATTGATTCCGAGGTGGAATTGCAATCGGTTGGGATGGTGACTGTTGAATGATCATTAAAAAGTATCTTGCGAAAACAGAAAAAGATGCCATCGAGAAGGCAAAGGAAGAATTGGGCAGTAGCGCTATCGTGATGAATGTGAAAAAGGTTCATCCGCGTGGGTTATTGCGTATTTTCCTGCGCTCAAAAGTTGAGGTTACAGCAGCGTTAGATGAGAATATTTCATATTCAGAAGATGTTCATGCAAGGGAAAGAGCTGCAACGGAAAAATCAGCAGGCTCTGTAAATACAAGTGAAAAACGGGGTTCAGGCTTTGATGTGACGATTCCGCCGTTAGATGAATTGCCGCCCATCGATAAAAAGCCGGAGAACTTGTCTGTAACTTCGGATATGAAGGAGAAACAGAGTAATGAGGAACGTCTGTCAGTGCTTTTTTCACTGCTTGAAAAACAGATGGAGGAGACAAATCTATCCTCCTCCCAGCAGCAGAAAACCACTCAGGAACACAGGCGTGAGCCCGTACGTTCGGAATCAGGCAGGAGTACACGGACTGAACCGCATGAGGATAAACACCCTGTATCCGAGCCTCATGTTGTTCCGCCGGTGAAAAAAACGGAGAGCAAAGCCGAGGAACCGGAATCCGAGGAAGAAAAAGACAAGGGTGCTGTTTACAGGGATCTGATTTATAAACAGTTAATTGCGAATGAGGTTGATGAGGCAATAGCGGAACGGATTCTCGATGAGGCAAAACGTTCATTACCTAAGGATGTTGCCGTTAATCAGATTTTAGCCAGTGTTTATCAGCGAATCATTTTGATGATAGGTCAGCCGTATCTGATTAATTATAAGCCAAATGAGGCAACAAAATTTGTGTTTTTCCTTGGTTCGACAGGTGTTGGAAAAACAACTACAATTGCAAAAATAGCAGCTCGTATGCAGATGGAGAAAAACTGCAATATTGCATTGGTTACTGCGGATACATACAGGGTTGCTGCTGCGAAACAGCTGCGCGCATTTGCTGATGTTTTGTCATTTCCTCTGCACGTAATATATGAGCCTGAGGAAATGGGCAGGTTGGTTGAGGAACTCGAGAAGTATGATGTTGTCCTGATAGATACTGCAGGTTGTTCTCATAAGAATAAAGAACAAATTGAAAATGTAAGGGATTTGTTGGATCAGGTTCCGATTTCAAAGAGATTGGTATATTTAGTGTTGAATACCGGAACAAAATACAAGGATCTCAAGGAAATTGCCGGAGTTTATGCAGGGATTACTGATTACAGTATTATTTTTACGAAACTGGATGAAACATCATCTATCGGAGTTATTCTGAATATGCGCGACAGTACAAAATGTCCGATATCATATGTCACTAACGGGCAGGACGTTCCTGAGGACATTGCAGTTGTTGATGCGCAGGCGATAGCTAAACAACTGTTATCATAGGGCGGAATACAGTTTGTAATCAGGATAGAGTAACCGGGATGTAATATGCGGTTTCAAGGAGTTTCAGGAAACGTGAAGATAAAATAAGAAAGGAGGACGCGCGATGGATCAGGCAGAACGTTTAAGAAATATAATTAAAAAGCAGCAATATCAGCCGGAAGTTGCACCGCCGATGTCGCGCGTTATCACCGTAACATCCGGAAAAGGGGGCGTCGGTAAGACCAGTGTATCGGTCAACCTTGCCATCGCCCTGAGCCGGCTCGGTAAAAGAGTTGTGATTCTTGATGCCGATTTTGGATTGGCCAACATTGAGATCATGCTTGGGATACGCCCGCAATTCAATTTGGCAGATTTGATGTTCCGGGGCAAGAGCATGAGGGATATTATTACCTACGGACCGGAAAAAATAGGGTTTATTTCCGGTGGTTCGGGAATAAATGAGATGGCAAATCTGAATAAAACACAGATAGTTGATCTCGTTCAGAAAATGTCGGAGCTTGACCAGCTGGCTGACATTATTATTGTTGATACCGGCGCGGGAATAGGTAACTCCGTGCTGGAATTTGTTGCAGCCAGTGAGGAGGTTCTCCTTGTTGCGACACCGGAACCGACATCTATTACAGATGCGTATGCATTATTGAAATCTCTCAACAGAAACTCTACATACCAGAAAACGCAGACTGTAGTTGAACTCATTGCGAATCAGGTCAGAGGAAATAAAGATGCAGATGAACTTCATGAGAAGTTAGGTGTAGTAGTGAATAAATTTCTGAATATAGATATTGAGTTTCTGGGAGCCATTCCGTATGATGATAACGTGTCCAAGGCTATTCTTCGGCAGGAGCCGGTAGTACTGTCGGCACCGAATTCAGCGGCGGCGAAGGCTATCATGGAGATCGCAGCGCATATAGGTGAAACTGAATTGCCGCAGACAGGGCAGGGCTGGGGTATCATGAGATTATTCACCGGAGTAATTCGCATGAAATTCGGAAGGAACAACAAAAATTAATTAAACCGGAAGGGCAGTCGGATTAATGGAACAGGTATTTTCAATTGGAAATAAGATAGAAATAACTCCGGTAAAATCGGCGTTTTCATATGATAAAACCGATAAAAGGTATGCGAGTCAGCTGCTTGATTACGATGGGGGGCGCATGGCTAAAATTGCTGTTCCCGTTCAGGACGGGCATTTGGTTCCGATACGTGTCGATGAAGATATCAACATGTGTTTTTTTACAAAAGCAGGTCTCTATCAATGCCGCGGTCGTGTAAAGAACAGACTGGCTGATAATAATGTTTCAATGCTGGAGGTGCTATTTGTATCCGAACCGGAGAAGTTTCAACGACGCCGGTATTATCGTCTGGAATGCACTTCTGAGCTCAGGTATCGTCGCCTTTCCAAGGATGAAGTTAGGATTCGCGAGGAATTGGAGAGGGCAGAGTTGTTGAACGATAAAAATGAAATAGTCAGATTGGAGTCCGAACTCGACAGCGTGGTAAAAAACTGGCAGGTGGCTACTGTCACAAATCTGAGCGCGGGAGGCGTGCGTTTTCACCTGGCTGAACACTTGGAAATAGGTGAACCGATTGGGGTTGTGATTCCTCTATCAATGAAAAGCGGTGTCGTAAGTATGGAAATAATGGCACATGTTATAGAAAGCGGACGCAGCGAAGACACACGTTCGACGAGCAGTGATGTCCGTTGCGAGTTTGATTCTCTGACGAATCAGGAACGCGAAAGAATTGTAAAATATGTATTTGAAGAGCAACGCAGGCGAATGGCAGGAGGAGATCGATGAAAAAAGTGCTGGTTATTGATGACTCTGCACTCATGAGAAGGGTTATCTCTGATATAATAAACCAAGATGAGAATCTGACGGTGGCAGGAACCGCTAATAACGGCGAAGCTGCATTGGATCAGCTTTTGCATGGCGCGAGGTTTGATATTCTCCTGGTTGACATCAAGATGCCGAAGATGGATGGCGTGCGACTGATGCGTGAGCTTAATCGCAGCAGAATCACTACTCCGGCGCTGATTGTCAGTTCAATAGCAAGTGAGAGCGGTACTGAGACTATCGAAGCCCTGGAACTAGGTGCGATTGATTTTGTCAAGAAGCCTATCAGCTCCATTGGCGAGAATTTCGCGGATTTCAGAATCGAGTTGTTGCAGAAGGTATATGTTGCTACGGGGCTGAATGCCAGGGGCGACTTTGCTGCTGCTGAACCGACACGCCCGGAGGCGAGGACTTCATTTCGCAGTACTCCGAAACCGCAGCCGGAACTGCAAAAGCCGAGAAGACTCCATACAGCGAGAAAGGGCACAAAATTAGTTGTTATCGCTTCATCAACCGGAGGACCGAAGGCACTTCAGTCAGTTGTTCCCTTCTTCCCTGCGAATTTTCCGTATCCGGTTGTTATTGTTCAGCATATGCCGGCAGGATTTACAAATTCGCTGGCACAGAGGCTGGATGAGATGAGTCAGATTCGTGTCAAGGAGGCTGCCGACGGGGAGGAGTTGAAACCGGGAGTTGTCTATATTGCCATGGGTGGAAAGCAATGTGAGTTAGTTCAAAAAGCAAACGGATCATACTGCTTTTCCGAAAACGACAAACCACCTCGGGGAGGATTGAGACCGTGTGCCGATATCTTTTTCGAATCTCTGGTTGATACCACGTTTGAGAGTATAATCTGCGGAGTTTTGACCGGGATGGGCAGTGATGGTTGCAAAGGGATAAGCCTGATTCGTGAGATGCATAATGTGAGCTGTGTGGCACAGAACAAGGAAACATGTGTGGTCTACGGTATGCCGCGCGCGGTTGCCGAGTCAGGTATTGCCGATGATGTTGTCCCGCTGGAGGATGTCACCGGGATGTTGGTTCGCAAAGCCGGAGTGTAGGAAGGGATGCTTTTTCCGGCCATGTGATTTGGACACAAAAAGAAATATCAGCAGGAGAGACCTGCAGAAAAGAGGTAAATATGGATACGAGTCAATACTTGGATTTGTTCATCGATGAGACCAAGGAACACCTTCAGAGCTTGAACGAGCATGTGCTTGCCCTGGAAAAGGAACCTGATGACGCCGATACGGTCAATGAGATTTTCCGTGCGGCTCATACGCTAAAGGGAATGGCCGGAACCATGGGATTCGCTCGCATGCAGCGTTTGACTCACGATCTTGAGAATGTATTCTCCGAGATTCGAAACGGCAATATGAAGGCCAGCGCAAAATTGGTTGATATCCTTTTCCGCGGGTTGGATGCCCTTGAGGGATATCTTCAGGTTATCTCGTCGGAGGGCAACGAGGGAACTGAGGACAACGAAGATATCATTAATGATCTGAATGCCATTCTGAATGATGAGACAGGTGGGGCTGAGGAGGCTCCTGCTGCCAAGGCGGCACCTGAACCTGAACCGGAAGCGGCACCTGAGCCGGAGCCGGCTGCTGCTTCAAATGATTCCGTTGCAGCATCAGATCCTGAGAAGGAAAAATTCCGTGAAATCCGCGTAAATGAGTCGGAGATTACGGCTATGCAGAATGCGAAGAATGAAGGAAAGCATGTCTATGGTATTACCGTATTCCTTCAGGAGACCTGCGTGCTGAAATCCGCTCGCGCGTTTTTGGTTTTCAAGTCGGTGGATGAAAAAGGAGAACTCGTTAAATCCGTGCCGACGACAGAGGCGATCGAGGATGAGGAATTCGAATATGATTTCAGTTGGATTCTTGTGACAGGCGAGTCAAAGGATGAAATCAAATCCATGATCATGAATGTATCGGAGGTGGATTGTGTGTATATTGATGACTTTACTATCCCGGCTAAACCCACCGAGAATGAGGATGGTGAGCCTATCAATGATTCGGCAGTCGGAACTCCTGCACCTGCAGCTGCAGCGACTGAGCAGCCTGCCACCGGTTCCGCTCCTGCAGTCAAAAAAGCTGCCGCTCCGGCCGAGAGCCAGAGTGATGACAAGAAAAAGGCGGGCGGAAATGCCGGTAAGGCAAAAGTCGGCAGCCGTTCGGTTCGTGTCGATATAGATAAATTAGATGAGCTGATGAATCTCGTCAGCGAGCTGATCATTGCCAAAAACGGTCTGGTTGCTGCATCGAGCAACGGAGAGGCGATTGTCGGAGATAATCAGGCATTTAATGATCAGATTGAGTACCTTGAGCGCATTACCACGAATCTCCATGAGTCAGTCATGAAGGTCCGCATGGTGCCGATCGAGAGTGTAGTTAACAGATTCCCGCGCATGATTCGTGATTTGAGCCGGAAACTCGGCAAGAAAATGGAATTGTATATGACTGGTGAGGAAACCGAGCTCGATCGTACCGTTATCGATGAGATAGGTGACCCGCTGATGCACTTGTTGCGTAATTCCGCTGATCATGGTTTGGAGAGCAATGAGGAACGTGTCAAACTCGGCAAGGATGAGGTTGGTTCCATATTCCTCGATGCATTCCAGGATGGAAATAACGTAGTCATCGAGGTTCGTGATGACGGTGGCGGAATTAATATTGAAAAAGTCCGCAATAAGGCACTGGAGAAGGGTGTTATTACGGAAAAACAGGCAGAGAGCATGTCGGAGAAGGATTTCATTGATATGCTGTTCCAGCCGAGCTTTTCTACCGCAGACAAAATCACGGATGTCTCCGGGCGTGGAGTGGGATTGGATGTGGTACGTACCAAGATTGAGGCTTTGGGAGGCAGTATAAGCGCCAAGTCCGTTCAGGGCGAGGGAAGCACATTCTCTATCCAATTGCCGTTGACACTTGCAATTATTCAGGCTCTTATGGTTGAGGTCATGGATGAGAAATATGCTATTCCGCTCAGCAATATTCAGGGAATTGAGGATATTCCCAAAAACGAGATCAGATTTGTCCAGAACAAAGAAGTTATCAATCTTCGCGGAAGCGTTATTCCTATCATTCGTTCACATGAGATTCTCGAGTTGGATGAGTTGGAGGTTCAGCCTGATAATTATGTTGTTGTTATCATGCAGAAGGGTGACCAGCGCGTCGGAATGATCGTTGATAACCTGATTGGTCAGCAGGAGACAGTCATCAAGTCTCTCGGAAGACATATTACCAATGAAAAATTGTTTAGTGGTGCGACGATCCTCGGCGATGGCGAAGTAGCACTGATCTTTGATACCAATACATTGATTTAAGGAGGGGTCAGAGGATGGATGAGAAAAAAAAGGAAGAAACCAGCATTTTGGATACACCGGAGACAATAATCCAGTACATTGTCGTGAAACTCGGTGGTGAGCAGTACGGAATAGACATTGCTTTCGTAGATAATATCGTCAGAATGCAGCAGATAACCCGTGTTGCAAAATCTCAGGATTACTATGTAGGTGTAATCAATTTACGTGGAGAGGTTGTTCCCATCATGAGCCTCAGACGGCGCTTTGAACTTGAAGATATCGAGTACACCCATGCCACACGTATCATCATAGTCCGCATGGAGGACCAGTCGCGTGTCGGATTCATTGTAGACGAGGTGCGTGAGGTTGTAGATATTGCTGAGGATACTATTGAGATTCCGAATTTCAAATTGGATGATAAAAAATCCGCATATCTTGCCGGCATCGGGAAAAAGGAAGAAAGCCTGATTTCCCTGCTTGATATCCAGGCGGTTGTTGAGGAAAAGAAGAAAGCGTGATTACAGTATGGCCGAAATGATCCGGGTAGGGATGGCAGATTACAAAATCTGCCGTCCTCCCCAGAAAATATCGACACTCGGGCTGGGGTCGTGTCTGGGTGTCATTCTCTATGATGAGAGTTCAGGGATATGCGGAATGGCACATGTAATGCTACCGGATAGCACCAGGATACCATCACAGAAGAATAATCGTTTTAAATTCATGGATACCTGTCTGTTGGATATGTATGATGAATTAACAAACAAACTCAGGATCCCACCGACAAAACTCAGAGCAAAAATAGCCGGAGGCGCAAAAATGTTTGCGCATCGTTCGACAAACTCAATGCTGAATGTCGGAGAGCAGAATGTAACCAAGGCCAAGGAAATGCTTTCTGCATGGCGCATACCGATTCGCGCTGAGGATACCGGAAATCGATATGGCCGGACCATTACTTTTGATCCGAGCAATTTTGAATTACATATTAAAACTGTTGGAGTGGGGGAGTCGATCATATGAAATATCGATTTATCCCGGCTTTTGTTATGCTCTTGGCAGGGCTGATTACTTGCATACTCGGATTGGTGCAACAATGGCCGGTACTGACCAACCTGATAGCGCTGGTTATAGTATTGGTCGTTTTTTATATCATCGGACAGATTGCCGGTCAGGTAGTCGGCAGAGTCCAGTCTGAGCGAAAAGCTATGGAGGAATTGGAGAAAAAGCGTCGCGAGGAGGAGGAAGCCCGAATAAAGGCTGAGGAAGAGGAGCGTGAACGGCTCGAACGTGAGGCAAAAATAGCCGAGGAATCCCAACGACGCAGGCAGATGGCTGAGGAGAGATACTCCAGAACTCATTCCGGCGGAGCCGCCGATGAGTATGATGATAGTTTTGATGAAGACGCGTTTGATGAGGATGGGAACTATATAGGTGACTGACGGGTAGATTTTTCATTTATGGATTCATTATCAGTAACTGACAGGTGATCGTATGAAGGAAGCTGAAAGACAAAAAATCTGGGATCGATATATGAGGACCAAGGAAACTGAGTTGCGTGATCAGCTGATCCTTGAGTATATTAATGTAGTCAATTTAGTGGCCGGTCGAATGAGCATGTATCTCGGATATACGGTGGAATATGATGATTTGGTAGGCTATGGTATTTTCGGTCTGATTGATGCAATCGATAAATATGACATGGCAAAAAACGTTAAATTCGAAACATATGCCTCATTACGTATACGCGGCTCAATCCTCGATCATATTCGTAAAATGGACTGGGTTCCCAGAACTCTTCGTCAAAAACAGAAAAAGATAGATACAGCTGTTACAAAATTGGAGATGGATCTCGGGCGCCCGGCAACCGATGAGGAGATAGCGGAGGAACTGGGATTGACAATGGACGAGTATGAGGGTTGGCGATCTGAGGCAGAGTTGTCCAATCTGATTTCTCTTGATGATTATCTTGAACAGGGCGGAGAGGGACGCATTGATACACTGGGAACGAGGTTTGTCGGTCCGGAAACTGCTGTTGAGCAGGATGAATTAAAAACAATGCTTACTGAGGCATTGCAGAATCTGACTGAAAAAGAACAGAGAGTAATCACTTTTTATTATTATGAAGAACTGACCTTAAAAGAGATCAGTGAAGTGTTGGAGGTTTCGGAATCCCGGGTTTCGCAGCTTCATACAAAGGCCTTGAAAAAGATACGCGAACGTCTCGGGGATTCGGTTGATCTATTGAATCTGTTTTGACAGTTGACTAATCTCGTTAATGAGGGTAGCTATGGGGAGAAATGCTTATTTTGAAGTAATCAATAATGATGACAAGATGTTCCTGTGGGTTCATCCTGCCGTAGATGACGGAGAGATGTTTCAGATTGATGAAGTAATGCGATATCTGGATGCCATCTCTTTGTCTGATTATGACTCCGTGAAGATAAGTAATTATCTGGATCGCGGTTTGTTTGACGAGCCATTGGAAATTTCCAAAGAGCCGATAATTCCGGTTGGTGAAAAATGTATGGTCACGGTTGATCGAGACGGCCTCAAAGCGACGGCGAGATTTTATCCGCCGACTACCGGCGGCAGCATGCTGACCGAGGACGAAATAATCTCGGATCTGCGTATGGCTGGCGTAAAACACGGTGTCAGGAAAAAAGCGATTGATCACTTTTTGCAGAATCATGAATACTGCAGGGATTATCTGCTGGCGGTTGCAACTAAACCCAGACACGGACATGATGCCAAGGTAACATATCATTTCGATATTAACGCCACCTCCAGACCGAAAATGAATGAGGATGGAAGTGTGGATTTCCATCAGCTCGGTAATATTAAACCTGTTGAGGCGGGACAGAAATTAGCCACGCTGAAGCCGGTGGACTGGGGAACCCCGGGTGTGACTGTCACCGGAAAACCAATTAAGCCGAAAAAGGTGAAAAACAGGCATTTGAGATTCGGACGAAATATCCGGATTTCCGAAGATAAACTGAAAATCTTCTCAGAGGTTTCGGGACATGTATCATTGGTAGAGGATATGGTCATGGTTTCTGACATCTATCAGGTTCCGGCAAATGTTGATGCTTCTACGGGTGATATCGAATATAAGGGAACAGTGCAGGTGACCGGAAATGTCAATACCGGTTATAAAATCATCGCTGACGGTGATATTGTTGTAAACGGTGTTGTTGAAGGTGCTGAACTTGTATCCGGTGGTAATATAGTATTAAAACGCGGAATGCAGGGAGGAGAACGCGGGACACTTACTGCAGAGGGAAATGTTACCGCGAAGTTTTTGGAGAATTCAAAAATAAAAAGTAAAGGGATGCTGAAGGCTGACGCAGTAATTAACTGCGAGGTTGAATGTCGTGAGGATGTTGAAGTACGAGGGAAAAAGGGGCTGATCAACGGGGGCTCCCTGCGGACATACGGTACCATTTCCGCGACCACTATAGGTTCGGAGATGGGGAGTAATACCAAAATAGAGGTAATTTCAGACAAGGATCTTTTAATCCGGGCAAATGAACTGCATGATCGTAATCAGGAAATTGAAGCGAGTTTGAAAAAAATTGAGGATGTTTCCGGTGGCATCAAATCTCAGCTGGCCCGCGGTGAGGAGATTTCCGAAGAGCAGATGGGATTTGTTCGTCGCGCGACAAAAGAAAAACCTGCGCTCATAAAGGAACTAAGGGAAAACAAATATGAGCGGGAGTCCATCATAGAGCGGATTGACAGAAACAAGAGAGCGTGCGTGAAGGTTTATGATGCGGTTTATGCCGGAACTGAGCTTTCCGTAAAGGATGCTCAGAGAATCATCCATGACCCGATTTCACACTGCCGTTTCGTGCGTGATGGGGCAGATGTCAAGATGACAGATTTGTAGTAGTAACAGGGGGGATCAATATGCCTTGGAATACTGTTGATTCGATAACAATGGCACCCAGATCACTCGATGCGGGTGATCAGATGGGCAGAGATATCCATCAGCATCAGCATACGATTGATCAGATGGCGGCTCAGGCACAGGCTAATATAGAACAGAAGGCGCAGCATACTGTCGAAACACAGCGCAGCGAAACAGAGGAGTACGACATGGATCAGGGTTCGGGCGGAGGCGCTGCGGGCGGAAACAGTAATCGGAAAAAGAAGGAAAAAAAGGATGAGGCGCCTATGGCTCCGAAATCAGATAGCAAGTTTGACATTATGATATAAAAGGGGTAACAAAATGATAGCAGTGGAGATAATACTTATCGTGGTAGGCGTAGCCTGTATCTGCGGGAGTTTTTTTATTTCCAAAAAGAAAGAATCGGCAGGTGAAGATATCGAGGGCGGTGCAAGGGGCGCTGATATCTGGACGGAAAAGGATGAGGAGGTCATAATCCGTCATATAGATGAGATACTCGAAAAGAGGGGGATGGAACTGGTCGAAACAACTGAAGATCAGATGAATCGGATCTGTAATGAGAAGATTATGGCAATAGATGAGTTTACAAAACCTTTGTTGGACAAAATTAATGCCAACCATGAGGAAGTAGTGTTCATGTATAATATGCTCGGCGAAAAACAGAAGGAAATTCGTCATGAGATAGAAGAGGACACAAAGAGAAAAGCAGTTCCGGTGATTAACCCTGCCCCTCAGGTTGTCAGTGAAGAGGTTTTGTCGAGATTACAACAGGTGGAGAGTGAGGAAAATGAGCCTGTTCCTGATAAGAATGAAGGTGTTCCCGAGGCGACTCAGGAGAACGGACGAACTGGTTTAGAGAGAGCCAGAGATAAAATGGAGACAATTCCGGGATCGCCGTATTCCGTAGGAAAGAATAAACAGGAGGGGGTACCTGAAGTTTCAACAGGGCAGCCTATACGTCCGGTTGATCCGGTCGGCACATCCAGGGGAAACGAGATCGGATCAAGACGAACCGTGTTTTCCGCACATCAATATGAGCCGAAAATTACAGAGCCGGAGACTATACAGGAGAGCCTGCCTGCACAGTCGATAACTCCGATCATGCCGGTTGAGACACCGAAACCGAAACCGAAACCGGCACAGATACAGGCAGAGCCCGCAATGGCGCCGAAAGCAGAATTCTCTTCTGTTATATCGATTGATGGTAATTCAGTGAAGAGAACGGGAATTGAACGGATTTCCGGTGAACCCGAGCCGGTATCTCCCGCGGAAAAACTGAAACGACCGTCCAGGGAATCGTTCATGCAACAGATGGAGGAACCGTCGGCGACATCTGCCGGGGGTGAGGATATTTCGGATAAAGTGCGCAGGATGTATAAGCAAGGTCGTTCAGTTGTGGATATTTCCAAGGAACTCAATATGGGACAGGGCGAAGTAAAGCTTATGATCGCAATGTACAAAAACAAGAGATAAGATAGGTAAGTCAAATGAGAAGATTTTTACAGGGACTGGGGCTTGGATTACTCGTAGCGGCAATCGTAATGGGAATCAATACTCGCGGAAACGGTTCCATGGCAGATGAGAGTGTTGTTGAAAAAGCACGTGAACTCGGAATGGTATTTCCTCAGGGAACAAAAGGCCCTGCCTCCGAATCGGATGCTGATGATAATGATGCTACAGATAAACCTGTCGAAACTGACTCGGGTGGAGCAAGGGGAGTCGGTGTAGGCGGTGATGATTCGACAGATGACCATACGACTGCATCTCCCGAACCGACACAAACTCCGGATCCGACAAAGAAACCTGAAAAAACAAAAAAACCTGCAAAGACAAAGAAACCCAAAGCCACTCCGGAGACCACAAAAAATCCGGATGAGCCTTCTGATCCAAACGCTACGCCGGAATCACATGCAAATCTTCCGGATGGAACTGTAGTGGAATTTGAAGTAAGGAGCGGCCTGCTTTCCAGTTCTGTCGCAAGGGAGTTGTATGAGCAGGGTATAATTGATGATATGTGGGCATTTGACCATTATATTGAGGAACATGGTCTCGGACACAGTATAATTACAGGAACATATGAGTTGAAGGTCGGCGATAGTTACGAAAAAATCGCAAAAATCATCACTCATACAGATTAAGTAAAAAAACACTTGCAATTCTCACTCATTCGTGGTAAAATTGCGATTGTTGTAAAAAATTTACACATCGGCGGATTCCGTGAGTGGTGCCGCAAGTTCGGTTCGAACGGAGCTAAAACCGATGGAAGAAAAACCAAAGGAGGAACCTGATCATGGGTGTAATTTCAATGAAACAGTTGTTGGAGGCCGGAGTGCATTTCGGTCACCAGACGAGACGATGGAACCCTAAAATGGCTGAGTATATTTATACCGAGCGTAACGGGATCCATATCATCGACCTTCAGAAATCAGTAGGAAAGGTTGATGAGGCTTACAATGTCATCAAGGATGTTGTGGCAAACGACGGCAAAGTGCTTTTTGTAGGAACAAAGAAACAGGCACAGGACACCATAGCGCAGGAAGCAGAGCGTTGCGGTATGTACTATGTCAATGAAAGATGGCTCGGCGGTATGCTGACCAACTTCAAAACAATCAAAACCCGTATTCGCCGTTTGAAGGAGCTCGAGCGTATGTCAGAGGACGGAACGTTCGATGTATTGCCGAAAAAAGAGGTCATTCAGCTTCGCAAGGAGTGGGATAAGTTAGAGAGGAATCTCGGCGGTATCAAGGAGATGGAGAAGCTTCCGCAGGTTATTTTCGTTGTTGATCCGAAAAAGGAGCATATCTGCATCGAGGAGGCACATAAACTGCATATTCCGCTTGTCGGAATTGTGGACACTAACTGTGATCCGGAGGAGCTTGATTATGTTATTCCGGGTAATGATGACGCGATTCGTGCCGTAAAGCTGATTGTCAGCACTATGGCAGATGCCGTTATCGAAGCAAATCAGGGCGAGTCTATGTCTGACGCTGTCAATGAGACTGCTGATATTGACGAGTCATATGATGAGGATACTGAGGAGTAATTGTATCCTTATATAAGTATTTGGATTTAGATATATTACAGGAGGATAATACAATGGCTATCACAGCTGCTATGATAAAGGAATTACGTGAAATGACCGGAGCCGGAATGGCTGATTGCAAGAAGGCTCTCGGAGAGACGGACGGAGATATGGATGGAGCCGTTGAATGGCTCAAGGAGAACGGTATAGCGAAAGCCGTTAAAAAGGCAGGACGTATTGCTGCCGAGGGTATAGTTGCCGTTAAAGTCAGCGATGATGCAAAATCCGCTTCCATTGTAGAGGTAAATTCCGAGACGGATTTTGTTGCAAAGAATGAGAAATTCCAGACTTTTGTTGCATCTGTTGCCGCACAGGCGTTGAACAGCACTGCATCGGATATGGACGCATTTTTGGCAGAACCCTGGATAGAGGATTCCGGCGTAACTGTTGATGCATATCTCAAGAACATGATCGCAACAATCGGAGAGAATATGAATATCCGGAGATTTGAGAAGGTTCTTGAGCCGGACGGAGTGATTGTTTCTTATATCCATGCCGGTGGAAAGATCGGTGTTTTGGTTAAGGCGGCAACAACCGCTGCGCCGGAGCAGGTAAATGAGTGCTTGAGAAACGTGGCAATGCAGGTTGCAGCAATGAGTCCTAAATTCCTGACACCGGATGATATTGACGAGGAATACAAAAAGAGCGAGCTTGAGCTTTTGAAGACGCAGGCCAAGAATGATCCGAAGAATGAAAAGAAGCCTGATGATATCATTGAGAAAATGGTAACAGGACGTCTGAACAAGGAGTTAAAGGAGGTTTGCCTCACAGAGCAGGTTTATGTAAAGGCAGAGAACAAAGAGAGTGTCGGACAGTATGTTGCATCAGTTGCAAAGGAACTCGGTACGGACATTACACTGACAGGATTTGTTCGTTTTGAAACCGGCGAGGGAATTGAGAAGAAGAAAGAAGATTTCGCAGCCGAGGTTGCAGCACAGATTGGATAATTGCAGTTTACAGACGGGGGTGTAGGGTTTTCTTACGCCTCCCGTTTTGCAAGAAAAGTTTGGTTTCGACAATTGAACGGTCAAACTCGAAGAGTAATGATCGCAGGAGGAATACATGTGACGGGAGATACGGTAGGCAAAGTCAGTGATGACTACAGAAGGAAAAGAGTCAGAAGAATTAAACGTATCATTATTATTACTTGCATTTGTTTACTTCTTGCCCCGACGGTGTTCTGTGTATTTTTGCTTTTTAAGATAAACTCATTAGAGGAGCGTCTCGATCGTATGACTGTCCCTGAAACCGTGGAGGTTGTTTCAGGACCCGGAGTGTCTGTTTCAGATGAACCGGAGACGGAAGTCACAGAGGCCCCTGTGACATCAGGAGCAGCAACAGACTATGATTCCGAACCGGTCACACGCAAGGTTTATCTGACATTTGATGACGGACCAGGTCCGAATACGGAGAAGATCCTTGATATTCTGAAAAAGTATGATGTTAAGGCAACTTTTTTTGTAACCGGAAAAGAAGATACTTTTTCCGAACAAATGTATAAAAGGATTGTTGATGAGGGACATACTCTGGGAATGCATTCGTATTCACATGTGTATGATGAGATTTATGCTTCTGAGGATGCATTTACTCAGGATTTGGAAAAACTGAGTGAGTATCTGTATGATGTTACCGGAACTCGTTCGGTGTTTTATCGTTTTCCGGGAGGCAGCAGTGTTACGCAGACTCAGGTACCCATTGAAAACCTGATCTATATTCTTGAGGACAGGGGAATCACATACCTTGACTGGAATGTACTCAGTCCGGATATACGCGACGGAAATGTCAGTAAAAAGCAAATGATCTCGGAGATCATGGAGGATGTTAATCGTTATGAGACTTCGGTGATTCTGTTTTATGACACACAGACACAGCCGATGACCGTCAAAGCATTACCGAAAATCATTAAAAAGCTGCAAAACGAAGGATGTGAAATATTGCCGGTAGATGAGAATACCGCACCTATCCGGCACAATCAATAGTGTTATTGAATGGAGGCTATAGTATGAGTTTTTTCAAAGACTTGAAAGAGGATATTGCCCAGTCAGTGAATGAACTGACTGAGACATTCGATGAGGAACAGAGTGCAGAGGATGTCGTTGTTGAAGATTTCTCATCTGATGCGCCGATGCCGGATGAATTTGATGGCATTGAGGAACCGGCATTGATGTTTACGAAACCGGCGGAGGAGTTTCAGCCTATTCCAGAGGAATCTCCTTCAGTTACACCGGATTTTGAGGATATCGACAGTTCAGCCCTGGCTGACGCATTGAAGGAGGATTCGATGGCTGCCGAGCCGGTTCAGGATATTCCTGCGGATGAGCCGGATCTGACCATGTTTGATGTATCGGATACCGTCATGGAAACCCAGGAACAGGAGGAGGTTCCGCCGGAACCGGTAATGCCTGAGATACAGCCTGAGCCTGAAATGCCGGTGGTAACTCCGGAGCCACCTGCTCCCGAACCGGTAATACCTGAGCCGGTTGTTTCATCACCGGAAATTGAAATGCCGATAATTGAGGATGTTAATAATCAGAGTTTTGTTAAGGAGGATTTGACAATGACTATGACTGCAGAGAGCATGGAAGATATCGAAGTATCAACAGATGAAGTAACAGTTATTACCAAAGGGACCACGATTAACGGTGGAATTAAGAGTGACACATCGTTGGTTGTAAAAGGTACTATTGAGGGTGATGTAGAGTGTGCAGGCAAACTGACTATCACAGGTCGTGTTGCCGGAAATACAAACGCATCTGAAATATATGTGAATACTCCGCGTTTGGAAGGCGATCTGCATTCACAGGGCATTGTCAAGATTGATGTCGGCACGGTCGTTATCGGAGGAATCAGCTCTGCTTCTGTTGTTGTTGCCGGAGCAGTTAAGGGTAACATTGAGGTCAATGGTCCGGTTATCATTGATTCCACTGCGGTTGTAAAGGGTGATATCAAGGCTAAATCAATTCAGATTAATTCAGGAGCGGTTATCGACGGACATTGCTCGTTGCAGTTTGCAGATGTTGATTTGGACACCTTCTTTGAGTAATCGGAAGGCATTAAATTTATTATAATGGGGGATGTTTATGGCTAAATATCAACGAGTACTCTTGAAACTGAGCGGCGAGGCACTGGCCGGTGACAAGGGAACCGGACTGGACGAAGGAACTGCGCGCCCTGTTGCAAAACAGATCAGGCAGCTGGTCGATGACGGAGTGCAGGTTGCGATTGTTATCGGTGGCGGAAATTTCTGGAGAGGCCGTTCGAGTGATGCCATAGACCGAACCAAGGCTGATCAGATCGGAATGCTGGCAACGGTCATGAATTGCATTTACATGTCTGAGATATGCAGATCAGAGGGAATGCGGACAGCTGTGCTGACACCGTTTGAGTGCGGATCATTCACAAAACTTTTTTCAAAAGACCGTGTGAATAAGTATCTTGGTAAAAATATGGTTGTGTTTTTGGCAGGAGGAACAGGGCATCCGTTCTTTTCAACAGACACAGCAACGGCGCTCAGAGCCATTGAGATTGATGCGGATATCATATTGGCGGCAAAATCGGTTGACGGCGTGTACGATGACGATCCGAATTCCAATCCGAATGCAAAGAGATACGACGTTCTCTCTATGGAGGAGATTGTTGATAAACAGCTGGGTGTTGTCGATCTTGCAGCAGCCGTGTTGTGCATGGAGAACAAAATGCCGATGTATGTTTTCGGTTTGAATGAGGAAAACAGTATTTTGAGAACTGTTGCGGGTGATACTACCGGAACGATGATCACGGTTTGACTGCCGGATTAGCGATAACTGTGCGACAGCTGTACGGGCTTACCTGAAATACAGAGAATAGCTCAGGATGATTTGCCAGTGATTTACGTTCAGATAAACACACATGTTTTGAGGAGTGAAAAACTCCGGATAGTGAGGTTGAATATGAGCTTTGATATCAGTACATATGAGAGCAAAATGGAGAAATCTCTCAGCAATATGCGGGAGGAATTCATGTCAATACGCGCGGGACGAGCAAATCCGCATGTTTTAGACAAGATTCAGGTTGACTATTACGGAACACCTACACCGATTCAGGGTGTGGCAAATGTTTCCGTTCCGGAGGCACGTATCATACAGATCGCCCCATGGGATAACAGCCTGATGAAGGATATTGAGAAGGCCATAATTGCATCGGATATCGGACTGACTCCGGCAAATGACGGCAAGGTTATCAGGCTGGTTTTTCCTGAGTTGACGGAGGATCGGCGCAAGGAACTCGCCAAGGATGTGAAAAAGAAAGGCGAGGACACCAAGGTTGCAGTCAGAAATATTCGGCGTGATGCTAACGAGGCAGTGAAGAAATCCTCAAAAGCAAATGAGATCTCCGAAGACGAGGCCAAGGATGCCGAGGCAGATATCCAGAAACTGACAGACCGGTTTATTGCGGATGTTGACAAGGCGGTTCAAAACAAGACAGATGAAATCATGACGGTGTAAATGTATCGGAAACAATAATGGCGGTATCGGAGGGATGCCGCCTTTTTTGAGGGTGAACAGTATGAGTGAGGATAGGAGCATACCAAGGCATATTGCCATCATATTGGACGGGAACGGCAGGTGGGCTAAACGACGCCATCTCCCACGCAAGGCAGGGCATGCCGAGGGTGCTCGGAATGTAGAGAGGATCTGCCGCGCGGCCAGAGATTTGGGCGTGGATTATATCACTATGTATGCTTTTTCTACGGAAAACTGGAAACGTCCGCAGGATGAGGTGGACGCGTTGATGGATTTGCTGGAGTCAGAACTGCGGTCGAGTATCAAGCGTGCGATGAAAAAT
>JAGABX010000078.1 GCA_017614395.1 Eubacterium sp. | reverse complement strand
GGCAAGCTCAAAATCCAGCATAACTTTAACCCCACGTACTATATAGATTTTATCCCGGATGCTGTCTTCATCAATAATGGCTATTTCCGCCTTCTTTTCATCGCTCAAGATATCTTTCCCCTTTCCCAAAAAATAATCTCTCCCAGTTAGAATCAGGTAATCATATATTATGATTCACCACTCAATGCTGTTTACTGATGTAACCCATTTTATCACACCACATCCACTTTTTCAACAAATAACTATCCGTTGACTTTCCACTAATTAAAGTTGGTGAGGTCACAAAATGTGACCTTATCCTTTTGCATCAGATACTCCCTGAATGTCGCCTTTTCACTGCCGAGTCTCCCGATTGGGAGGCCTGTAGCAAGAATGACCTCACCCTCTGAGATTCCTCTTTTGTCAAACTCTCTAGCTATCACGGCCAATGTCAGCAGGTAGAAGTTCTGGTTTACCACCTTATTCTCCTGCAACGGTATAAGCTCAGAGTATTATCGCCTTTTCCTACCACCCTGATATTGATCTTGTCCGGATAATTATTGTTGATAACAGATCACTTTTTTTCACAGGTTTCAGACTCATTCGAATGCACCTCCCAGCATATTCCGGAGATAGGGATCCACTCCATAACGTCCTTCAAGGTATTGCTTGTCATAGGTTGCGGTATTCTTGATGCGGGAGCCGTCCTCACTTCTCATTTCATGCGATTCTTAATCAGCTGATAAACAAATCATCGGCATCGATTTCGTTTGTTATTATGCCACTATGAGCGTTATGCTGCAATCCGGCAGAACATATCATAGTCAGGTGAAGAGATTTATCGGTTTTAGTTTCTTCCCTAAAGCATTCTGTTTTGTGTATCAGGTTTTTCTCGTATTCTACATCTATTATATACGGTTGGTTTGTAAACTTCATTTCACAGATGTTTATACAGTTATCCGAGCGGTCAATGAGCATATCTATTTGTGCCCCTTTAGACACGGAGGAACTTCTCCATGAGTATTCTGTGCTTTCAATTCCAGAGATTCCGAGAATCTGCTTGATCTCACGTATATGATTCAAACACACTATTTCAAAGGAATTACCACACCACGCATGATACGCCGGTGTGCCTGCATATTTGACCCAGGAAGATATTTTTCTCTCTTTTAAGACTTTATTGCAAAATAAAACAAACGGATCGACAACCTGATAATAATGCTCTTTGCCCTTTTTTGTGTAATTTCTGTACTTTCTGATGAAGCCACACTGTTCTAATTCCACGAGCGAACGTGACAGAAGCTCACCATCCGGTATTTTCGTATGAAATATTATCTCTTTTCGTGTCATCCCGATACCTTTCCCGGACAGTTCCTTCATGATCTGCAGATGCTTTCCGGGATTACGAAATAGAGAAGAAAACAGCCGATCATACTCATAATAAAGCTTTCCGTTCTGCTCAAATAGTAATGTGTCTATGTTTTGTGTCACGCTCAATCGGCGATTGAACAGACCTAAATAGTATGGTATCCCACCAAATACCATATAGCTGAGTATAACATCATGCCTGTTAACGGAAATTCGGTTTGATTCAAAAAAGTCCTCGCACTCCTTCAGAGAGAATGGCATCAGCCTGATACTCTGCGTGATCCTGTTATAGAATCCGCCCTTATCTCCGAGGATATTGTTGATTATATATGATGTCGCCGAACCGCACACAATGAAAACAAGTTCATTCTTGGTTGAACCAAAGCTGTTCCAGAAGTGGTCAAGCGCTGCCCTAAATCCAGACTTTGGTGTATCCATCCACGGAAGCTCATCTAAAAAAACTATTTTTTTACCGGATACCGGATCTGTTTTTATCCCCGGTTTTAGAAGTATTTGTTTCAATCTCAGAAATGCTTCACGCCAGGTCTTCAGGGGGGTGGTTTCAGTAGATCCATACTCGAGAAGACTGTCATTAAAGTACTCCAACTGTTCTTTCATACCGACATTGTTTACTCCAGTCGCATAAAAGGTAAACTCATTATTGAAAAACTCTCTGATCAGAAATGTCTTTCCGACTCTGCGACGTCCATATACTGCGAGAAATTCAGGTTTCTCAGAATTGACACAGTCTGATAATACCTGTTGCTCACTTTTTCTCCCGATAATATTCATAAAAGCCTCCATACTAGATATAATCATCTGTCAACAAGCAGATATAGTCAGGCACAGATGATTATCCTGTATTTTTGTGCGTATAATCATCTGCAGCCTTTCTTGAAGTACAGTATATCACATGGATATGGGGGTGTCAAGTTAATTAAAGCAATGAGGCCAAGACTCAATGAATCATAGACTTTACACAAATGCCCAGGTCACCTTAGGCAACCTGGGCACTCATTCTGATAGCGTATCCCACGCTCATCTCTACACAATATCGAACAGAAATAATTGACAATCTTCCAATAGAATTGTTGACAGTTCCACGACTCCCATCCCTCCGATTTCTGAAAATATCCCTCCAAAAATCCCTAAAGATCGGTGGCTTCGCGCAGCGGAGGCGCCTTCAAGCTCCGGTTACTTCCGGCAGCATGACTGCCTCCCATACCTACGTTGAAAAATATAGTTTTGGGAGGCAGTTGTTGACTTTCTCATCTGTCTATGATAGAATCAGAACAAACTATATTGGCAATAAAGCCACTTTTATCCGATGATTACACACTATACAGGGAGCGGAAACCATCCGAAGTTGCGAAGCAGCGAGGTTACGGTTTCGGCAACCGGACGGGTTCAGTCAGATAAACATGCATGTTTAGAGGAGGATTTCCATGAAAAGCCTTATAGGAAGAGAAAAAGAAATATCAATACTCGAAAACTATTATCACTCCTCCAAGTCAGAGATGATTGCCGTATATGGGAGACGACGTGTCGGCAAGACTTTTTTGATCAAGGAAACTTTGGAAGATCGATTGGACTTTGAATTCATCGGCATGTACAAAACATCCGCCAAGATACAAAGAGAGCAATTTCAAAAAACAATCAATGCTCTTTCCGGAAACAACGATAAAACTCCTTCCGACTGGTTTGGAGCCTTTGATAATCTGAAAGCTTATCTTCTCTCACTAAACGAAGAAATAGTCACCGTCTTCCTTGACGAATTGCCATGGATGGATTCTATGAACAGTAACTTTCTCAGTGCCTTTTCTATGTTTTGGAATTCCTGGAACAGCAAAAAAAAACTGCTAAAACTATATGTGTGCGGATCTTCTACAACATGGATGGTAGACAAACTCATCGGGGATCAGGGCGGATTGTATGGCCGAATCAGTCGTCCTATCTATCTTGCACCTTTTTCACTGTATGAAACGGAGAAATACCTAAATACACTCAAAAAAATGAATTACAATCGTATGCAGATTCTGGAAGTGTACATGATATTCGGTGGAATTCCCTATTACCTTGACATGCTTGATCGTTCGCTTCCCCTTTCTTCCAATGTTGATGCTCTATTCTTTGATGAGGACGCACCTCTTCGAACGGAATATGATTTTCTCTTTCGTTCCCTCTTCAAACAAAGTACAAATTATCAAAAAGTAGTCGAATTGCTTTCTACCAGGCTTTCCGGTCTGACAAGAGATGAGATTTCGTCCGGCTGCGGATTAAATGGTGGAGAGTTTACTCAGATCCTAAAAAACTTAAACTCCTGTGATTTTATTCGGGTTTATTCATATCCCGGAAAAAAAGAAAAAGGGAAGATGTTCCAGCTGTATGATATGTTTACACTGTTCTATCTGCGTTTTGTTCGTGGCTACAACGGACAGGACAGGCATTATTGGACTAACAGCAACGGATCCGGTACGCGAAACGCATGGTCAGGGTATGCATTTGAACAGGTCTGCCTCCATCATATTACTCAAATAAAAAATAAACTTGGAATCTCCGGAATACTGAGCAATGTATATGCGTGGAACGAAAAAGCATTTACGGATTCTGACGGGAATCACTGGGACGGGGGTCAAATTGATTTGATCATCGACAGAAATGATAATGTGATGAATCTCTGCGAGATGAAGTACTCACACGATGAATACATAATCAACGGAACCTATAACAGACAATTACGAGAACGGATCAGTCTGTTCAAAGTACGAACCAAGACAAAAAAGGCTCTTCGCTGTACACTTGTAACAACACAAGGCGTGAAACCCAATAAATACAGCGATATCGCCGATGATCAGATTGTTCTGAATGATATGTTTTCGAAACAATAAACATAACGACTGCCTCCCAAATCTATAACAAAAAGTATAGTTTTGGATGGCAGTCGAAATTCACTTATTCGAAACTACCCCGTGTGTTAGAATAGTTGTCAGTAAGTATGGTTCACTGCTAATACTGCTATAGCATATTTGTCGGATTTGTCAATAGATAAATCTATTAAACCAGCCCCGGTGCATACACCATCGCCAGCGCAATCCCGGCCAACGCCAGACAGATAACGGCATGTGTGCGCCATTTCCCCGCCAACAAACTGATAAACTCACGAACCTGGGCATTCGGTGAATAATACCATTTTGTCCGGCTTCCGATCCCTTCTGCGTGGAATCCCATCTGCTCCGCAATCATTCCGCTCCGGAACACATGATAATTGTTTGTTGAAAAAATTACACCGGCGTCTTTTTTCCTCTCATCAATCAGCATCTTCGAAAATTTCATATTCTCATGAGTTGTTTTTGATTCTGTTTCCGGCAGGATCTGTTCCTCGGAGATGCCCTGCTCCATGAGATAATTTCTTACCGCTTCTGCCTCGGACATCACCTCGTCGGTCCCCCTGCCGCCGGACGGTACAAACACTGCCTTTTTACCGGTTGCCTGCAACTGCTTTTTATAAAAAGTGACCGCCCTGTCTGCTCTCCCCTTTAACAAAGGAAAAAGCGTTCCGTCCGGGCGAATGCGACACCCTAATATGATGATAAAATCCTGATCATAGGACGGCTCGTGGCGTGCCACACGGAACAATCTGTACTCGGTTGCCGCCAGCACGCAAACCAGATAAACAAAAATCGGGCTGCTCACGGCGCGCGCCATCTCTATCGTTCTGCCGGCAGGATCCACCGCCAGATATCCCGGATTATACACCACAGACAACAGGATCAGAATGCTCCCGGCGATCATCAATCCACTGAGAATAAATCCCAACGTGTTCGCAAAACGAATTCCCTCGTGACGGATCAACGAAAGATTGCTTATGATCATAACAATGGCAAAAATCACAATGAACGGAATGAGAAACAGTACCGCCAATGACATAACAAGTCCGCCGAGAAGGAATGATATATACGCCGTCATCCGTCCGTTAAAAATGATCCCTGCGACACAAAGACCTGCAAACAATATCCCCTGCAGGATAAAAAACAGGAACAGACTCAACCGGATCAACGCGTTGTAGGAATAGGGATAACGCTCACGCAACCTGCGATACCGTATTATCATCCGTATGGCTACAAAAAGTGTGAATACCGCCATCATCCCCGGCAAAACCGGATGTCCGCGGAAATCGGAATCCGGTCCCACGAAAAAGAGTCCATGCCTTGAAACCTTGATTCCCAAAGTAACAGAATCCGTCAGGGAGGGATTCTCTTCATGGACACATGTAACAACGAGATTTGTCTTCCCCGTTTTCCCGTTTTCCAAAAGAAGCGTCATTGACCGCCCCTCACGGTCAAGCGTAGTAATGTCGCATATATCCTCTTCCGGACGAACACGGATGTCCCGGTAATCTCCACCCGGCAGATTAATATGTGCTACATAGGTTTTTGCGGAAACAAATACCCAGATGGTGGCTGCTCCGGCCAGAATGATAAAAACCGAGATAATCCATATTATTTCTTTTTTTACGCTCATTCGTTCTGCCCTTTTCCTTTGTTAATGCCACCCTTTCTTTTTCTGATATGTCTGATCAGTATTATGAGCAATATCACTACGAGCAAACCGGCGCCCGCAATAATGATGATATATATTATCTGACTCTCCGGAGCCATAACAACTGAAAGGGAAAAATCCTTCTCATCGGTTTCAAAGGACTGATATGCACCGTATTTCCCGGCTTCCACTTCCCTGAACTCTCCGTCACCGGTTTTCATGAACAGGGTACAATCCGCACCATTCTCAGCTAAATATCGTATCGACTCAACATTGCTGTCATCGGTTATATGCACCTTGTAGTTTTCCGCGGCTCCGCTCACACCTTCTTCGGATTTTTCCAGAGAAAGACCGGATTCATCCGTAAACTGCCCTACCGCCAGCAATACGGACTGTGTATTGTTTTTGGTCTGCTCACTGGATATAACCGTGAGATACGGTTCATACTCCGCTGTTGCGATGATATCTAAGGTAAGATCCTCAAAATCATCCACGGACCATTTTCCGTAAAATCCGGATTTTGCCGGAACCTCCGGTAAATCAGACTTATCTATTGATCCGCCGTATTCAAAAGGAATCTTTTTAATTTCCTCACCGTCTGCCATAAATGTTGCCGTCATTTTGATAAAGGCGGCAGGCAATTTCTCCTTCTTGCATAATGTGGCATAGGAACACGGTTCTGCTTTACCCTTATAACTAATCCTGTCTATCCCGGACAGCGTCTCTGATGTAAAATAATTCTCCTTCACCGTTCCATCGGCAGCGCCTGCTATCGCTCCGAAGTAGGTGTCCGCCAGGTCAACTCTTGCCAGTGAACAACACTCGGTTATATTGTGTCCCTCTCCCACAATACCACCGACATAATCCCCTCCGGACAGAGCACACTTTGCATAGGATTTTTTGATACCGGATACGGACTTGCCGGCTACACCGCCGACATAATTTCCGGTCGTGCTGGTGGCAGTACCGTATGCCTCACAGCCGTAAACCGTTCCGACATCCATATTCCCCACGACACTGCCTACGCAGTCCTTTTTCCCGATGACATTTCCGTAATTTCTGGTGTTATAAACAACTACCTTTGTCTGGAAACTGAAATGAATACCGGTTCTGCCGCTGACATCGATGTCGTCCTCCGGATCCATATCATACTCCACAGCCATGGTTCCGGCGATTCCCCCGACATTGACATCTGCTTCCACATCACCACGATTTACGGACTCCTCTGTTTTGCCGTCAATGACTGAAAACACAACATCATCCGAAGCATCCTCAAGATATGTGTCTTTACTGAGAAAATTCGTGCTCATAGTTTCATCGATCATGCTTCCGAACATCGTAACAACTGCGGTCAGCTGATCCCCGATCTTCTCAAAATCACGTATTATTTTTGTCGTTGAATTTTTGATCGCGTTCTTTGTTTTATCCAGGGAATTCCCGATGCCGCCGATCGCGGAGGCGATTCCCTGTACATCCTTGCTGTAATCTCCTGTTTTTATTTCAGGTATAGTGGTTCCCCCGGTCATTTCGGAATACAGAGATGAAAGCTCGGAAAGGTCATTATCAAGACTGTCCGAAGTGCTGCGAAAATCCGCTACTGTATTTTTAATTGCCGAGGCCGCCTGCGCATCCTCACCGGAACTCTCGATCTCGTTCCCGACAGCATCGAGAGCATCTATACCCTTTTTCAGTGATTTAATTCCCGTGCCTATATCGCTGATTCCGGAAACAATCAGCCGGATAGCCCCCTTCGGGTCGGAAAGCAGTTTCCCTTCCGCCTCCTTAAGGCTGTTTTTGCCCCGTTTGATCTGCTTGATCGCGTTTTCTATGGTAGACAACGCGGACGTGGCCGCATCCCTATGCTCGCCACTCAGAGTTCGTATAACATCTTTGCAGGAATCCACCGATGAGTCGAGGTTCGACACGGAACTGTTTATATTCCTTACTATATTCTTAAACTCTTCTGCATATGGCTTCAATGTCTCGACAGAATCCTGTACATCAGAAACTGTCTGATCCACTGTTCCAGCTATACTGTTGGCAAGATTCTCCGCACTGTCCTTCGCTGCCGTCACGTAACCGGACATCTTGTCAATTGACGATGAGATGCCGCCGATTCCCGAACCTGCATCGCTTTTCAGATTATTCATCAGTCCGTCGAGTTTGCCTAATTCATCTCGAAGCGCATCTATGCTGGTATTGTCGTAGTTCAGACTGATGCTCGGCACACACTGACCGCAAATACCACCGACATCCTTCCTTCCGAGGATTTTTCCGTAGTTTTTGCACTCCGTGAGATGACCTGCCTGCCTTCCGACGATGCCTCCGACATTGTATCCGACATGCCGGTACCCGATTTCCGCTCTGTTTTCGCATTTTTCTATGGAGCCGTCCGAATATCCGGCGATCCCGCCCGTATCGGTTGCGAGAGGCGTATTCGTCACGGATCTGAGATTTGAAAAATCAATATTCTGCAAACTTCCGGAATCAATAGTTCCGCCCTCATCCGTATTATTCAACACGCCTGAATTGGTACATGAAACGATAATGCCGCTATTCTCGCCGGCAATTCCGCCCGTATAGGTCAGTCCGTTCACAACACAGGAATTTTTGCAGTTTTCAATGACGCCGTCAGATTCATTTTTCCCGACGATACCTCCGACATAATTATGTCCGTGGATTTTTCCCTCAACCTCACAACCTGATATGGTTCCGCTGTTGGAAGAAGCAATCCCGCCGAGCATATCAACATTATCATTTTGCAGATCGATCTGCAGGTGGACGTCATTGATTTGTGCGTCTTTTTGTATATTTAAGAATAAACCGTTTTCGGAAACTGCATCCTTGAAATTCAAACCGCTGATCGTATGTCCGCCGCCGTTAAATGTACCACCGAATGAAGGAATCGCCTCAAACCCCGATCCCCTCATATCCAAATCTTCCGTGAGATTTACAATTTTTCCACGACTCCAACTGTCAAGGTGGCAGTTTTTTGATAATTCTATCAGGTCTTCATCTGTTGCTATGGTTATGATCTCACCGGCTGCGGTTGCCGCAGGGACGACCGGTATCATGAGAAAAAGCAGCGCTACCGTCAAAGCGCCCGCAAAAATCCGATGTGCGATAGTACTGTTTTTTATTTTCATGACTCAGACACCCCCTCTCCTGCAGCTTCTGCCGCAGTGACGGTCGTTCCGTCCTCCGGTGTGTCAGGCGGAGTTCCTCC
>JAGABX010000077.1 GCA_017614395.1 Eubacterium sp. | reverse complement strand
CACGGAAGCAGCGGAGTTCTACGCTCCATCGCTGCCATGTACTCGTTGACGCGCCGATCTATTTGTGTTAAAATATCCGTGTTGCCGGACGTGGGAGCAGCAGGTTTCCGTGAGTCAGTTGGGATTTCAGATTCAGAAGAAGCGGAAACCATCCGAAGTTGCGGCAGCGGCGAGATATACGTTTCTCGATACAACAGACCGTTATCCTGAGGGCTATGGCCTCGGCAACCGGACGGGTTCAGTCAGATAAACATGCATGTTTAAAGGAGGAGAGAGAGGATGCTTAGAAAAAGAAAATGGCTGGCCATCATGCTGGTCATGATACTGATGCTGACAGCATGCGGTGAAAACAAGGTTGAAGAAACAGTGCAGACGGCGGAACCAAAGGAAGAGGAAACGACAAAGCAGGCAGACAGCACCGGAACAGATGGCTCATGGGCTGTGTACTGGTATCTGTGCGGAAGCGATCTGGAATCGGAGCATGGATTTGCCACAACGGACTTAGACGAGTTGACAGAGGTCACACTGCCGGACAATGTTACAGTTATTATTCAGGCCGGTGGCGCATCCGCCTGGCAGAACGACATGATATCCGCTGATCAGATCACCCGATTAAAATATCAGGGAAACTCACTTGAGGTAATCGACGAGCTCGACCAGGCAAATATGGGTGATTCGGAAACTCTGGCAGACTTTTTATCATTCTGTAACAAGGATTACCCGGCCGACCACAAAATGGTAGTGTTCTGGGATCACGGCGGCGGCTCGACGTCAGGCGCCTCATATGACGAGAATTATGACGGCGACTATCTGACAATACCGGAGTTGAGACAAGCTTTTGAAGCGACCTGCGAGCCGTCTGAATCGGAACAGCCATACGATATAATCGGTTTTGACACCTGTCTGATGGCAACAATCGACGTGGCCGGCATGTGCAAGGACATCGGAAAGTATCTCGTCGCCAGCGAGGAGACCGAACCGGGTCTGGGCTGGTGCTATAACGGGTGGGTAGGAAAACTCGCCGAGGACACTTCTATTTCGCCGGCTGATCTGGGAAAGGCAATCTGCGACACCTATTACAGCGCCTGTGAAGAAAACGGGATGGCGGACGAGATCACGTTATCCGTAACTGACCTGTCAAAGGTATCCGCCGTGCAGGAGGCCTACAGCGCTGTGGGCGATGAGCTTTTGGAGAAGCTATGCGAGGACAACAGTTATATTTCCGAATATGACAGGTGTGCGAGAAGCGCACAGAATTACGGAGGCAACACCGACAAAAGCGGCTATTCGGATATGGCTGACCTTGGAGATCTGGTAAATTTAAGCAGTGAGATCATGCCGAATTCCTCCGATCCTCTCGAGAGCGCCCTGTCGGATGCCGTCGTCTATCAGGTCATGGGTAATTATCGAAAAAAAGCAAGTGGCCTGTCATGCTACTATCCGTACTCCTACAACCGTAAGCTTTACAAAGGATATCACAAGGCGACAGAAACCGTGCCCTTTGATTATTATTATGAGTATATGCTCAGTGATGATACCTCGCCTAATGAGGAAATGTCGGAGTATCTGAACAACCTTTTAGGTGTCGAGGAAACACCCGAAAAACAGGAGGTTAACGAAGACGACTTTGAAAACCACGTGTTAAAGATCAGGGATGGCAACACCGCCGTGATGAAGCTCGGTCCCGACAAGGCGGCTCTCCTGAATTCCGTAAACTTTGAGATGGCCATATATGACGATGAGATCTTTATGTATATGGGGACCAGGGATTGCATCAATGCAGACTGGGAAAACGGCGTGTTTGCCGATGAGTTTGACGGTACCTGGGGTGCCATCGACGATCATGTCGTCTATATGGAGGTCTCGGATCACAACGACGAGTATACAATCTACTCCGTACCGATCAAGCTGAATGGCGAGGAATGCTTTTTGGATTGCGCGATCGACAATGAGACCGGTGAGGGACAGATCCTCGGCGCAAAAAGCGGGATCGAGGAAGACGGCGTATCTGCCAAGGATTACCGTACCCTTGCGGTCGGTGACGAGATCACTACCCTGATGCTCGGTGGATACATCGATGGCGGTGCAGACGACTCGGCTTTTGTTGATATGGATACGTTTACCGTGACTGAGGACACCAGCTTCGGTATGACCTTCCTGGGTGACGGTAACTATGCAATGACGATGGAGATGCTGGCGATCGACGGCCAGCGGTTTACATCTGATCTGATGACATTCGTTGTGGATGGGGATCATATGACATATGACTGATGTCCATCAATCCATCATTGACTTTTTCCGTGTAAAGTGAGATAATAGAATATAGGTGGATCATGCACGTCAGACTATCCGGTTTGGGAGCTGGTACATCAACCGTGAGTTATTCGGATATATGTGAAATACCTGTCTGAGAGTGTATGCCTGAGGGGAGGGCAACGTCTATGGAAGAGTTCAAATATGAGAAACTGACCGGATTACCGACCATATTCTATTTTTTCGAACTGGCGGAGGAGTTCAGAAAAACGCAGTTAGAGGCCGGCGAGAATCCGACCATGCTTTTTATCGACCTGAACGGAATGAAAAACTATAATGCCAGATACGGGTTTGTCGAGGGAGACCGGCTGATCTGCGCGATGGCTGACATTATCCGCGAGTTTTTCGGTGAGGAGCGGGCGAGCCGTTTCGGGGGAGACCATTATGCCGTGCTGACCCTGGAGAAGGGTCTGAAAGAGCTGCTCAGTCTGTTCATGGACGCCTGCAAACACGTCAACGAGGGTCAGAATCTGCCCCTGAACATCGGCATCTACAAAAACAGCATCGAGGATGTTCCTGCCAGCACAGCCATTGACCGTGCTAAAATGGCCTGCGATGTCGACCACGGGAATAAAACCTCCCATTATACCTATTTCAACGAAACCATGCTGGAGCAGTTAAAACTCCGCCAGCATATCATCGACAATTTTGACAGGGCTCTGGAGGAGGAGTGGATCCAGGTCTACTACCAGCCTATCATACGTGCTGTCAACGGACATGTCTGCGACGAGGAATCCCTGGCACGATGGTTCGATCCCGAGAAGGGCATGCTCTCTCCGGCGGATTTCATTCCCGTGCTCGAGGACGCAAAACTCATTCACAAGCTGGACCTGTACATGCTGCGCAAAACCCTGCAAAAGCAGGAACATCTTAAAAAGAACGGATTGCACCGGGTACCCGCCTCAATAAACCTGTCACGAGTGGATTTTGAAGTATGCGATATTGTGGAGGAGGTTCGGAAAATTGTAGATGACTCGGAGATCGATCGTAATATGATCACCATTGAGATTACCGAGAGTGTTCTCGGCTCCAACTTTGATTATATCAGAAAACAGATTGAACGTTTCCGTATCATGGGCTTTCAAGGTTTGGATGGATGATTTCGGCAGTGGATTTTCCTCTCCTGATTTTCTCCAGAAGGTTCCGTTTGACACGGTTAAATTTGACATGCAGTTCATGAGAAACTTTGATTCCGGTGAAAAAAGCAGGATCATTCTCACAGAGCTCATCAAACTGATGATTGCCCTCGGTCTCGAAACGGTTGTTGAGGGAGTTGAGACCATGGAACAGGTCGAGTTCCTGCGTGAGATCGGCTGTACCAAGCTCCAGGGATTCTACTATAGCAAGCCTATTCCTGTCGAGGAGATCATGAGCAGGTACAAAAACGGCAGCCATATCGGTTTTGAGAATCCAAGCGAGTCCGCGTATTATGAGGTGGTTGGAAAGCTGAACCTGTATGACCTGTCATTTATCGTAGAGGGATCAGAAAATCTGCAGAATTATTTTGAAACCATGCCGATATGCGTGGTCGAATATTCCAAAAAAGGAATAACTGCCATTCGGAGCAACACTTCTCACAAAAAGTTTATCGAAAAACAATTTCCGGATCTGACGGATCCGAACAACACAAATCAGGGAACGCTTGCGGAGAACTCCGTATTCATGAGAGGCATCCGGCAATGCAGCAGGGACGGACGAAACGTCGTCATTGCGCAGCGTGCCGCGGACGGAACCGTCATACATGTATTGATCAAGCGGATTGCCGATAACCCCGTTTCAGGAGCCTCCGCTTTTGTCTGCATCGGCCTGTCGGATCGGTTGTTGAGATGATTCGACCAGCTCATCGCCGCGATAGACGAGTTTGAGCGTGAAAAAGTCATCTCTCGTCTCCAGCAGGTTCAGGAAGATCCTGTCGCCCTCCCAGAGATTCAGTTCTCCGATCCGGTTTTTGTCAACCCAGACGAGCTCGCCCTCGTCGCAATCTATCAAACCGGAATCACCCGTCATTGATCCGGATTCCGGCGCATTGTCCTGCCCGTAAACCGATGCTCTGATCTCCCTCCCGGGTTTCGATTTAAATCCGTCTGCCGTGAACAGGCACATATATTCCGTCTGCCATTCGTCCGAGATAAACGTGATCAAACCACGGAACCGGTAGGATGTGAGAATCAGTCCCGTTTCCTCCAACACCTCGCGGAGCAGGCACTCCTCGGGAGTTTCGTTTTCTAAAAAGTGTCCGCCGACACCGATCCATTTGTCATGGTTGATGTCATTTTCCTTTTTATTCCTATGGAGCATCAGATACTGATTGTCTCTTTCTATGTAACAGAGAGTGGTCATCTGTGATCTCATTCGATTACCTCACATCGCGTCTCCTACGACAAAGCCTTTCTGTTCCCGTTCTTAATACTGTTCATTTCCTCTTTGAATTGCATGTTTTGTGCATCTTATATCTGACTTACGGATGTCATTCGAATCGGCGTCTCTACTGAACCGGTTTTATTGTTTTGTTTTTCCTTCTCTCTGTCAGAGAACCGACTAACACTGCAACCAGACTTCCGATAAACACACCGGAGGAATCTATCATAACATCCAACAGTTCCCCGCTCCTGCCTTCTACAAAAAGCTGGTGAAATTCATCCGTCGCAGAATAGGCGGTTCCGATGATCCATGCATACAGGAGAATTCTTTTCCAATTTGGTTTTCCGAACGTAATCGTTTGTTCGCCTGATAATTCAATGCCTTTTTTGTTAATAACAGTCGACAGAAAAAGATCCACACACAATAGTATTCCAAGAATCGAATACTCTGTAAAATGCGCAGCCTTCCGGATCAGGTGTTCAATGAAATCTACATGCGCATTCCACTCCGCAGGCGGCCAGCTCTGATAATCGGGCGAGAACAAACGAGCCAGCCAGCTGCCGATCCCGGAACTGATATTCGAGGATTCGGTGGCCGGCTGAGCTGACATATAGAAAATAATAACTAACCACAGTATAGTTAATACTATAAATATTACAAACCAAATACGCCCTCGATGTTCTGTCCTGTTGTTATGGATGTCTGTTTTTGAATTTGGTTTTTCGAACTTCTGATCTGACATTGATCACTCCGGTTCAAACTGTAAATTATCATATACACTTTGGTGTTAGTAATAGCGGTTTCATCGTGCCATAATACTCACTTTTTACACATCATGCTGCCTATCAATATACATAAAGCAGTAGCCTCAATTAACATCTATAACAACCGCCTCATACGGCCGCAACTCACCTGCATTCGTCACCGGCTGTCCGAGATCGGTGTAACTGCTGAGAGCAACATTTGCTTCGGACGGATCGGTAACACCGGCTTCTGACAGATCGAGAGTTGCAGCTTCACCGGTAAAATTAACCGCCACGATGAACTTTTTATCACCACTCTGTCTGACGAATGAATAAACCTGCTCACTGTCCGACATGATCTCTTTATAATCTCCGTCAACCAGGATTTGGTTTCCCTGACGGAATTTCGCCAGCTGATGATACCAGCTCAGGACTGATTGCTGATCCGCTGCCTCACTCTCCGCGTTTCCGGTTTTGTAATCCTCATGGATCGGCAGCCAAGGTGTGCCGGTCGTAAATCCTGCATTCTCCCCTGAATTCCACTGCATCGGCGTCCGGGCATTGTCGCGGCTGAAACGATAGACGCATTGCATTGCTTCCTCATCAGACAACCCCTCTTCAACCGCTGTCTCAAACTGACCGAATGAATTAAGATCATCGTAATCATTGATAGACGGCCACGCTATGTTTTTATATCCCAGTTCCTCGCCCTCGAATAAAAACGGCGTCCCCCTGAGCGTCAGCAGTATGGTTCCCATGGCTCTGCCCGCTAAAACAGGATCCGCGTCCTCTGGGAAATAATGGTTGATGGAACGGGGCTTGTCATGGTTTTCGAAAAAGATCGGATACCAGCCATTTGTCGCCGTTGCCGCCTGGCTGTCGGTCAATGCTTTCTTCAGATCCGTGAGTTTCCAGTCCTTGGCCTTGCACCAGACCTCCGCGCCGTCAAACTCCAGATTGACATGGCTGAATTCAAATATCATGTCAAATACGCCGTTGATACCAACCCAGTTGTGAAGTTCTGAGGCCGGAACTCCGTTGGCCTCGCCGACCGTGAATATGTCTCGCCCAGTCTGAACTTTTTCCTTGAACTCATGCAAATAGTCGAGAATACCGTCGGTGTTTGCTGTCATGTCGTGGATGCTGACCATACCGTCCTGGTCGTCCGGCGTTCCATCCGAAAAATCCGCCGGCTTTTTAATGTAGGGAATTGCATCCATGCGGAAACCGCCGCAGCCTTTGTCGGCCCAGTAATTCGCCACATCGTAGAGTGCCTGCCGGACCTCCTCGTTCTCCCAGTTCAGATCCGGCTGAACCGCTGCGAAGGTATGGAGATAATACTGCCCCCGACTCTCAGACCATGTCCATGCCGAACCTCCGAATATAGAACGCCAGTTGTTTGGCTCGCTCCCGTCCGGTTTCGCGTCACGCCAGATATACCAGTCGCTGTATTTGTTGTCCTTGCTTTTTTCAGACTCAACAAACCACTCGCATTCATTCGACGTATGGTTGAACACGAGGTCCATGACGATTTTGATTCCTCTGTCCTTGGCCTCCTTCAGGAGTTTGTCCATGTCATTGTTATCGCCATATAGTGGATTGATCGAATAGTAATCAGCCACGTCATAGCCGTTGTCAGCCATAGGCGAAGCAAATACTGGCGTCAGCCACGCCGCTCCGACACCCAGCTCCTTCAAATAATCCAGGTGTTGCGTGATACCGTTCAGGTCGCCGTAGCCATCCCCGTCCGTATCCTGAAAACTGTTGACATAGATTTCATACACATTGGTTTTCTGCCACCATTTGAGGTCCGCCGTGCTGTCGTTTCCGGTGCTGCCGCAAGCGGTCGTGACCAGCATGCAGATCAATAATAGGATGGCTGTTAATCGTTTTTTCATTTTCTCCTACCTCTTTCTTCTGTCTCAAACTCTATTTTACATAGTTTCTATTTGACAGGAATGCTTCCCGGTCTTTTCATCATAGTTTATTCCCACCAGAACGATATTGTCCTCATAGTTTTTCAACGAGGCTATATAATTTCTGTCATGAATCTGCTCCAACGCCCCGCCTGATGTTTTGTTCCACTTTAATTCAACAACCATTGCCGGCAATTTAGATAAAGGCGAAGGGATAAACACAACGTCTGCAATTCCTTTCCCTGATGGCATTTCCTCGATCTTAGTATACTGATCATATAACGAAACAAATGCATACTTGATAATCGCTCTTAGAGCCTGTTCATTATTATAAAACTGAGGTGCATATTGCTCATCTCTTATCTCTTCAAGTATTGACGCAACTGTATCACATTCACCTGATACCACTGCATTTATAAGGTTTTCGGAACGCTCTATTAACCTTATCCATCCCTTGTTCATACATTTCTGAGAAAGGAGCTGTTTAAACTCTGTCCTTACTTCTTCATTTGGTATCCTAACTGACTTGTTTTCCTCAGCGTATGTCAAATAACCCAAGTGAATTAATAGTGTAATAACATCATCTGCATTTCCAAAGGATTCAAAATCATTTTGAAAACTATCCACATCAACAGCTATTTCCTCATCGGCAATAAGCCGTATAATCTTCTCCTGCAGACCATCAAAATCCATCTTGATGTAATCCTTCAGCGGATTAGCGGCCGATGTTTTTCTCCAATACGATCCACACTTGCCTGACTTAATTGCTTTCATCACAGAATAGGGATTATACAGTGCCCCAACATTTGGAAATCCATATCCATCATACCATTCTTTTATGTCCTCCAAACTTACTTCCCTGCCGTCACAACATTCCACGACCTCAGTCTCAGTAAATCCCACATATTTCGCATACTCCAACGGCGCGAGCATGGAATACTCATCGAATTCTGAAATCGCAGACTGAGTCCCATCCTTTTTAATTGGAAGAATACCTGTCATGTATGCAGCTGCCACTGCCTTGGGTGTAAAATTATTGTTCTTAAACCATCCACGCAGCAGATTCAGATAGGCCTCCTGAGCATCGGGATTATTGCTTGTCTCTCTAATCATCGCATCCCATTCATCGATTATAAAAATGAACTGCCTGCCACCATGTTGTTCCACGCAGTGAATCATGCACTCTTCCAGGCTCCTGTCGTTCGGTGCATCCGGATCCAGCAGGAGAATCTCGTCTTTCACCGCCTGAACAATTTTTGAAGGAACTGTCTCTAATGAGCCAAGCTCTCTCTTGCATTCGGAAATAAAGCCAGTGATATCCAGATTTATGACATCATACTTGTTGATATACTCTTCATATGTTGCATCTTTAGCTATGGTTTTGTCATCAAACAAAAAATGAGAATCACAACTGCAATCATAATACGCCGTCAACATTTTTGCAGCATAAGACTTCCCGAATCGGCGCGGCCTGCTGATACATACCAGACACTCATCCCCTCCGATTCGACGGTTAAAAAGTCCTATCAGTCCTGATTTATCCACATAATTTGACCCGCAGATTCGATTAAATGCCTGATTTCCGGGATTCACATATATTCCCATTTAGTTTCCTCCGAAACATTCACCAGCATGCAAAAAACATACCGGTTTTCTGTCATCCATTTACGTCTGCCGCACTGATACCACAATAATGTCGCCTACAACTCAATCCCGTTTTTCTTGCACAGTTCTCTCGCGGACTCTACGGAGTCGACGCCGGTCGGGTTTTTGATTGGGGCGAACTCATGCTCGCGAACTACCTCGTAGGGGAGGCAGGTGTCCAACTGGTGGATCATGTCGAGAACGAGCTGCTCGAATTTATAGCCGTTCGGTTCTGTCGGCTTGACGAGATTGGCAGCTTCGTCGATGTAGGGGATCTTTTTCTCGACGACATGGAGCGGCATGCGGTCGTCGGTCACCTCGGCGAGCTCCTTCACACGGAACAGGTAGTTGAGGATCACGCCGAAATTGTAGGCCGGATCGCCGTTCTCATCCTTCGCATCCATCATCTCCTGCGAGAGCTCGTAGTACTCGACGATTGACGGGCGGCCGTCCTCGAGACACATAACGCCGACCTTCTCGTCAGGCGCCGCCTTTTTCACGACCTTGGCGCCCACGGAAACATCCGCGATGACGGTCGCGCCGACGAAGCACGGGTCACAGATGCGCTGGAGCACGTTGTCCACGGCAAAAATATCGATCCACTCAATTCCCTCGTCGGTGAGGATTTTATCAAGTCCGGCACGCACCATCGAGGAATACCATCCGGCGTTACCATTCGGTGATGTGGAGATGCGGCCTTTTTCCTCCATATAAAGCTTGCCGTTGTAATCGCAGGCAGGAGCCATGTCCTGTTTGAAAAAGACAATGCGGTCCTCCTTGTATCCGAAGTATTTTTTCTCCTTTAAAAAGTTCACGGTCGCATCATGATTTTTCTCGCTCGTCATGATGAACAAACGTATCCAGGTGTCGGTTTCATGCACTACATCCAACAGGTTTTCTATAATGCGCTGGAATATAAATACCTCCTTGGTAATGCCGATATTATACATGCCTTTCGGATTGTCGGAACCGAGACGCGTGCCCATGCCACCGGCCAATAATAATGCGGCTGTTTTGCCCTCCTTGATAGCCTTGACTCCGGCATCATGGAACTCGTCCCTGCGCGCCTCGATCTCACTCAGCTGCATGGCAGCGAGAGGAGAAAAACTCCCACGGCCTTCACCCTTTCCTGCCTCACCTATATGCGACAGTACCGAAAAATCCGTGTTCTCAATCTGGTCGAGGAGTGCTGTCTGCTCATCTGATGACATCTCATCGAAATACTTTAATACATGTTCCTGACCGTAATCTTTTAACTTGTTTTCCGCCTCAGTTTTATTCATGATCTTATCCTCCCTTTTGTTTGTTATTTCAGTCTGATCCCGAAAATATTGCACCCTCTGGTTCCTAACACAAGTATATTTTCAAACACGGCCGGTGACGCCTCCACATTTCCGCTGCCCATGTCCATCTCATCCAGTGTCGTTCCGTCTATACCGTCCAACATCATCAGATGAGAATCGCTGCGAGCGTAAATAACTACGTCTTTGCCGCCCTCATTTGAATTGTACACGCATACCGGCGAGGACCATGTATACGGTCCGTCCTGTTCCCAGGCCTTCTTGCCGTTTTTCTTTTTCAGGGCAACGATCACGCCGCGACCGATTCCACCGGTTTTGGCAACGGTCACATAGATATAGTCATCGAGCGATTTGTGTCCGACCGCGATGGTCGACTGCACTCCTCCGGAATTGCCCTCCACGGACTGGCAGGTATATGACGTACTCCATAGTTTTTCGCCTGTCTCAGCATCAATCTTCCAAATCGGTATTTCCGCGGACGATGATGACCGCCAGCCGAGATGGAACGAGGTGCTTATATACAGATAGAGTTTCCCGTCCTCAACCGACAGCACCGGCGTCGAATTTGAATCATCGAGTATATCCTGCACCCATTTTAATCTCAGTGTATTCAGGTCAAGGCACATCAGATGTCCGCCGTTGTCTGCGATATACAGGCACCCCTGATAGATCGCGGCGCTGTCCTCCATCCCGTACCAGTAGCTGCCACCGCCGTTGCGCTTGCCCTGATAACGCCATTTTGTGAGTTTCGGTTTAACGGATATTTTACCTTTTTCCGGGTTGTATTTTGAGTTTAATTTGACCAGATACAATATCCCGTTTTCACCCGGCTGGATCAGCGTATCCGTCGCCGCGTCAACCAATGTTGACGAGTCGAAAAAGCTGAGCGTTCCCCTGAGAGAAAAAGGATCAATGCAACCATACTCATACAACACCTTGCAGTGAATCAGGTCGATAATAAACGCGCGCGATGTTCCGGCTGATGAATTATAACCCGAACCGACATACAGCAACGGATAGCCCCTTGGATCGAGCGCGCCGGCGCCCTTGAACACAAATCCGGTATGCATAGTCTCGCGGGTTGGCTGACCGGTTCGTATATCAGTAAAATAGATATTGCCGTCGAGACTCGCATGGATCGCCTCAACCAGATCATCATCCGCCTTGGCCCAATCAGCCATGTTCATATGCTGTTTGGTATCAGCCGGCCACCTGACCAGGAGCGGCTGACCGGTCCAGCCGTTTCCACTCCAATACTGCCCTGCTATCGTGACAGCATTGGTATGCACATTCCACATCTTTTTCAGTTTATACTTTGTCATGTCCGCCTCGCCGTACGCGGGCGCATCACGGAAATTGTTGCCGCGAAACGTGATTACTCCCTCCAGATCAGTGTATTTATCCGGAGTGTCAAATGTGATAGTATCCTCTGATGAATAGTCCTTTATTGATCCGAGTGTGTTTCCGTCCACCTGAATGTTTGTGAACGACATCATGCGTGACGGTTTTGTCTCGCCGGTATGCGATGGGTTGAACGACGTGATCTCATACGGACCGGGCGTCGCATCTGCCTCAGGCTCATTTCCATCAGCATTCTCTCCGGCTCCTTTTTCATCTGTCGCGTTTCCGGAATCGGTTGTACTGTCAGTCGCGGTGTCCTCCGCTCCGGAGCCGGCTTCCTCTCCCGTTCCATTCTCCACGACAGGACTGCCATCCTGACCTTTTTCTCCCGCACGATCACGTGTAAAAAGTATCACGACAGCAACAGTCAGAATGACCAGCGAAACACCTATAAATATCAACAGGTTTTTTGCTTTTCTTTTACTCAAATCCGCCACTCCTCATTATTGGTTTATTCATGTGTTTCTGGATGTACATATTCACGGCTGTCACTCCACACATGCGGGGTTCCAACACTCCGCTTTGCTACGCGCTCTACTGCCGCTTCACGGCTGAATCCCTTATGTGGGGAGTGACACTGTAATTCATGTTCTCTTTATGAATTTATGCTTGCAGTTAGGACATGTGATCTCAATGCGCCCCCGTCCGAGAGGAACACGCACAACCTTTTTACAGGAAGGACATTTATACAATGCCTTGCCGTCCTGCCTCGCCATTTTTTTCTGTTTTCTGAAATTGGAATAATCGCGAAATCCGCCGAGCCAATTTACAAACCTGGCATTTTCAGCCTGTCTTTTTGCAATATTACGGGAAAAAATACGCAGAATAAAGATCACGACGGCCGCTATCTGCAAACCGTAAATAACAGAAAAAATCGTTCCGAGCGTAATAATTCCGAGCTGAAACATCGTCACCGGATTCGTGATATGATAAATAACGCTCAGCACCAAACGAATTAATGTCAGGAAAAGATAAAAAATAAATAACGCTATATTCAACTGATCCAGACGGCCATACCGTCCCATCATCACACGACGTAACCAGTTCATTTAGATAATCCTTTCAAACATTTTAGTTGCATGTATAATACAAGCTGTGTTACAATGCTACTGTTCACAGTCGCAGAAAACTATCCGCATGGTGCGGTGTGTCAACCGTGAATAGCAACGTTACAATACTAATAACCACGAATGGATATAAAAAAATGGATAATAAAATCTTTGCAATCGATGTAAACTCGCTGGCAGATTCCGCCGTATTTGCCCGTTACCTCGAAAAACAGCGCCCTGAGCGGCGTGATCAGGTAAACAGGATGAAATTTGACACCGGCAAAAGGCTGAGTCTCGGCGCAGGCATAGTAACCGAGCGCGCCCTGGAATATGCCGGATGCACAGGTGCGGAAATCATCATAACCCCCGAGGGAAAACCTACAGTAAAGGGGTGTGAGTTCAATCTGTCACATACCGAGAATATCGCCATATGCGCTGTTTCCGAACGACCTGTCGGAATCGACATCGAACGTCCGCGCCAGTTTTCAGGCTCACTGATTCGCAAGGCCTTCACGCCCGATGAGATCCAGATGGTCGAGGGTTTGATGCACACGGATCTGCCTGCTGTATTGCCGAAAATACCTGCGCTCATGGAACTTTGCCGCAACACAAACCCAATTCCGTATGCTGCGAAGGACGATTCCGGCAAACTGTCCGAAAACGCCAAATCCATTCTTCCTACTGATTCCATGTCCGACAGAATCTATACCCGCCTGTGGACTGTCAAGGAGAGCGTGATGAAATGGTTCGGTCTCGGTTTGTCGCTGGCGCCTGAACACATACAGGTTTCCGTCCGCGAGGACATCCGTGTAATGCTGATCGGCGAACCGAAGCTGTCCAAACAGGCCGGCAAACTCCGATTCACGACCTACGATCACGGAGAATACAGGATAACCGTATGCTCGGAACAGGCTGCTTTTTCCGATAAAATCGAGTGGATACAACTTGCCTAACCTCTAAAGCATATTTCCGAGTAACATTTACAGTATTTATTCCATATATATCTCCGCCTCATAGGTATCACCCTCGGCATTGATCAGCTCATCCTCCATCGTCGCCTCATCCGTGTAACCGCTCACGGTCTGCCAGTAACCGAATCTCAAATCCGTTGAACCGAGTATCCTCTTGTATGTGACGTCAATATCGTATGATCCGTCTGCAAGCTTTTTCAAATCATCGTACTCCACCGGAAAATAAACTGTCGTGGGCTTAAACTGTTTCGGTTTTTCCTTGCTGCTGACTTTTCCTGAATAAATTATGTAAACCTTATTATGTCCATACCATGTGGTTATGTCAACATTTGTCAGGAGATAGTAACCCTCAAATTTGAGATTATCGAGTTTGATCGCATCGTTACGGGAAGAATCGCCAAAATACTCTGAAATATAGCCCTCTGTCGCAGTCCTCATCATATCAAGGGCATCAGGCTCCAACTCCGTCGAATTATCCGTAATGTACGCATCAACATTCTCGACAGTATATGTTTTGCTGGTCGTGGAGAGTTTGACGCCGTACCGCTCCGAAAATTCGTTCTCATCATACCCTACCACAGACATGGTAACCTCATCGCCGACATTCAAATTGTCCTGCCGGTCAACTTCGAAATAAATACCACTCATCCATTCCTCATTGCCTTCCGAAGTCCAGCTGATATAGGCATTCGGCGCCGTCCCCTCAAACGTAACATTTATATGCTCGAAAGGATCAACCATCTGAATCTCATCTAATCCCGATACAGTCTGTGTCATTGGCTCGCCGACGAACTCAGCATTGACTTCCTTTGCTTTTTCCTCGTCAAAGCTGTATGTAATCGTGATGGTATCGCCGTTAGAGAGATTGGAATTTTTGTCCAGATTAACGTGGATCGAATTCATAGCGGTATATATATTCATTATGTCTTCTAAATCGATTTCACCAATCAATTCCGACATGTTGTCGGATGAAACATTTTGATATTTCTCAACATCTATGCCCATGTTGTTT
>JAGABX010000076.1 GCA_017614395.1 Eubacterium sp. | reverse complement strand
GATCGTGTGGAATTGTGGAGCGCAAATTGAAAATAATTGTTTTTTGTACAGATCTTGTACAGATTGATATGTTATAGTGGTTTCAACAAGAAAAAAATAATGCCAACAAAACGGCGCAACAAAACTGAGGAGGGAATAGTAATGAGAACACAAAAAAAGAAAGGATTCAAGAAAACAGGCGTGATGTTGCTCGCATTGGCACTGGCTGTGCCGATGATCGCCGCGCCGCAGAAAAAGGCAGAGGCAGCAAAGAAGGCACCTTCGTTACTATTTAGTTCTACGAAGGCTCTTCCGGATACATCGCAGACCATTTATATCGAGAAAAACGGTGCTAAAATACTGAATACCACATGGAAAACCGGTGACAAGACGGTAGCAGAGCTGTCCAAGAAGAAAAAGACGCAGGTTGATTTCAAGGCCGGGGGTGCCGGTGACACATCGACCAAGGTGACAGCCAAGGTTAAATACAAGGTAGGGAAAAAGGTCAAGACCAAAAAACTGACCTGCAAGGTAAAGGTAGTCTGGCTCAGCATCGAGAGAGCAGCGGCACGCACCAACCAGACGGATGGCAATACCGAGCTCGCTATTTATTTCAACCTGCCGACAACAAACATCAACAAATACGATTCAGTGCCGGAGGAAGGCGAGATCATGGACATGGGATATTGGACGACCAATGCCGACAAGGTGGCAGAGGTGACGGATACCTCGTCCGCGTCCGGCGAAGCTGTCAAGATCGCGAAGGTTACCGACTCCGATTATCGTGGCCGTCCAATCGTAACCATTGACCTCGGCAAGCCTGTAACGGAAAAAACAAGTTATCATGTAACGCTGATGGGTTACAAGGGTGCCGGTTCCAAAATGATCATCGAGACCGATATCACGGCGGATCCGAAAAAGGTGACGCTGACGCAGGTCGGATACTTCAATCAGGAGAATAAGGGTAATATCTCACTGATTCTGTCGACTGATGTTCCGTTCAATGTGCAGGCCCCCGAGTTTGACCCGACATACAACACTTATGTCAAGGTGCTGGGCGAGGACGGCAAGGAACTGTCGGTTGATAACGTTGTTGTAGCAACGGACAAGACAGAGGGCGACCAGATCGTCATTAATGTCAAAGGCGGTGCTGACTCCAAGAAGTTCACCATCGAGTTGAATAATGCGTTTTGTGCGAACTTCGCTGATCCGACTAAACTGTACTATCTTGCGGAGAACACGGTCGTTGTAGACAAGCCGGCTCCGATCGTATAACTTAGTTTTGATTGCCTCCAAAACGCAGACCGGTCCGGTCGTCATCGCACCGGCAAAGGACTACCGGATGTTTGACGGTTCCGAGAGGAGGATGAATCTAAATAGTGTACTCTCGGAAACACGAATCCCCTGTGTTTCCGAGAGTACACATGTATAATAAGGGAAAAAGGGTTCAGATGATTCCGAGTAATGAATACGGGTAGGAGGTGAATGTGAATGAAAAAAAGAGGACCGTCTGTAATTGTTTTTCTTGCAATATGTATTATAATGTCGGTTTTACTTGTGGCCTGTGGAACAGATGATACGGAAGAAAGCAGTATGAAATTGACTGCTGCGGGAACTGAAAATGAGGAGGATAGCTCTATGGGAAAGAAAGTGTATTTTGCGGCTCCGCTTTTTTCAAAAAGCGAAATGGATTTCAACTTAAAACTGACAGAGGTTCTGGAAAAACATGGATATGAGGTGTTCCTGCCGCAGCGTGACGGATACCTGGCAGCTGAATTGGAGGGCAAATCTGAGAAAGAACTGACAGACATGATTTTTGAGAAGGATAAAAGTGAGGTTTTGAAGGCTGACATCCTTTTTATGCTTTTAGATGGGCGTGTTCCTGATGAGGGAGCTTGTGTGGAATTGGGTATCGCATATGCAAATAATAAAAGGTGTTACGGCATCAAGAGTGATTCAAGGTCTGTTGAAATCAATATGGATCTGAATCCGATGATAACAGGATGTTTCAGAAAACTGTTTAAGGATATTGATGGAGATGCCTTGATTGATGAATTGGAGCAGTATCTGTCATCAAATGAACTGTGACTCTTGGAAAGGTAGAAGATAAGGAGGGTTTCAAATGACTATGCTCCGGCTATGCATCTGAGTTCAATTATTAGCATAGACTTGAAGTAAGATGTTAATATTTCAAAAAGATTACAAAGGTCGTAAATAGTTGACAGATTCCCGATAGTGTGGTACAATTCCTATAAATCGGCAAATAATTTACTTTTTGCCGATTTATAGGAATTGTTTTGTTTGGAGGGTATGCTCATGAAGGGTGAAGCTGCTTTATCCCGCTTTCAAGATGGAAAGGTATTTGATAAGAAGAGTTTCCGAGATGCTGTCCGGGAGTTTGATCCGGGGTGTTCTGAGGCTTCGATCAGCTGGATGCTTGTAACGCTCCGTAAACAAGGCATTTTGGCATCCGCCGGTTTCGGAAAGTATTATGTTGTTTTGGATGCTTCATCACATAAGAAAGAATACCAATACCCACATTCCCGAGAGTATACGGATATTGAAAAGACCATTTCTGACAGATTCCCTCTTATCCGTTTTCAAATGTGGGAATTGATTCAGATGAACGATTTTGTTAATCACCAAATCGCAAAAAATGTGATTATAGTCGAAGTAGAGAATATGCTTACGGATACCGTGTATGATTTGTTAAGGGAAAACCATCCGTATACCATGCTCCAGCCGGACATAGACGCATTTTACATCCAGCGCGGTCCCGGAACGGATATTGTTGTTCAAAAGCTTCTCACCGAAGCGCCGTCACCTGGAGAGAACCATTCGTGCGTCCCCGAAAAAATACTTGTTGACCTGCTGTCCAAAAAGCTTTCCGGCTGTTTGATTCAGAGAAGTGAGTACCATTGGATATATGATGAGATTTTCAGAAAATACAAAATCGATGAAACAAAGATGCTTCGATATGCCAGAAGACGAAATCTATATGATACTCTCTTGGATTTTTTGAATACTCAAACGGATGTAAAACTGTTAACAAAGGAAATCGGTTGAATTCGATCAATATGGAGGATTATTATGATATCCCAAGAAACATACTCTCTGGAATATGTGAATGACCTGCATGATAGATACAATCGGGATTCAGCTCTGCTGGAACGTGTTCTGTTTGCTTTTGGCCTGTTGGAAGCAATCGCCCGTGTGGGGATGCCGTTTATTTTCAAAGGTGGGACATCTTTGATGCTTCTGCTGGATCATCCACTCAGATTATCTACCGATATTGACATACTTGTACCGCCGGGCACGGATGTGGATAGGTTCATTTCGGAAGCTTCGGAGATTTTTCCGTTTAAATCGTATAAAGAGGATCGACGTGTCGGACATAACAAAATTGAAAAAAGGCACTTCAAGTTTATCTATAACTCACCATTACGAGATGAGGAGTTTTATATTCTTTTGGATGTTGTTTTCGCTGAATCACCGTATCAGACGATCATATCCCGGGAAGTGAAAAACGACTTGCTCCTCACGGAAGGGAATCCGATCATGATCAGCATTCCATCACCGGATTGTATTCTCGGAGACAAGCTTACCGCCTTTGCACCGCATACGACCGGCATTCCGTTTGGAGTGAATAAAGAACTGGAAATTGTCAAACAGTTATTTGATGTGGCTACTTTATCCGAAAAGATTCAGAATAACGATGACCTTGCATCTACCTATGCACATTCTGTAGAAGCCGAGATCGGTTATCGAAATATCACTGTAACTCGTGAAGATGTTCTATATGACACGATACAGTCCTGCGCATGCATTATTGGGAAAGGAAACTATTCGCCGGATGAGTATCCTCTTTTTATCAGAGGGGTTCATGCAGTAGGAGGACATGTGTTGTCAATGAGATATACCGGTCATGTTGCTGCCTGGCAGGCGAGCTGCGTGATGCATCTGGCATCTTGTCTTCTCACCGGAACGGATTATGTCCCGATTAAAGAAGTGGACTCATATTCTCAGGAAAAAATCGGGACCAGCAAGTATAAAAAGCTTTCCTATATGCGTGGAGAGAACATAGAGGCGTTTGCCCACATCGTTGAAGCAATCCGGCTGCTCAAAGAATAGGGTTCAAAAAAACGCTTAAAAAAAACAACGCTATATTGAATTGCGGTTGTTGCACCCGGGGACAGTGACACTCGGCTGTTCCAGTCTCACTGCCCGATTTGTACTTTTTATTGAAGATTCCGTGTGTTTGTGATAAGATGGGACATAGGTAATCTGTTCACTGGGACATGAATCAGACGGAGGTATCAAGAATATGAAGAATCACCAAATAGAAAACAAATCATTTTGCAGAAAAACACGCAGAAGCGTATCGGGTGGGCTTTTATCGTTCGTGCTTGCATTGTCGCTTGTACTCTCTCCGGTGGGTGTTGGCAATCCCGCAACCGGTAACCGCTGCCAAATCGAAACGGTCGAGGACGCAGAGCGGGGAGAGAGTGTGACAACGTGCTCTGTGGAAAAGCAGGCGGGCACCGCAGAATGGAGGATCCATTATCAGAACCTGACAGATGACGAGAAGACGGTTTATGATACGATCGATTCGTTAATGGAGAGGTTTTCGCCCATCGATCTCACATGGGAGGAGATCATCGACAAGGCGTCAGAGGAGGGCGCAGCAGGGGCATTCCGTGAATATCTGGAATCCGGACAGGCCATCAAGCTCGAACTGAGCAGGGATTACGGTAACGAGGAAGGCGAAAACGCGATCAATACCGGCGTGAGATATGCGTATGTAGCAGATCATCCGTTGGATATGCGGGCGCAGCTTTGCGGTATCCTGAGTTATATAGACGGGAGCACGGTCTATGTTTGTCTATACTACGATGCCGGATACCGTGATTTTGACAGGTATCAACAGGAGGCAGATACTGCTTATGAAAAGGATCTGGCTGCGATCCGGGCAGACAAACGCTTTGAGGAGGGGAATAAACCGGCCATAGAACTGGTTATAGCCGATTACGTATGTGCAAAGATCAAATATGTGGATTCAGATGATTGGAACCATTCGCACACGACCTATGGTCCGTTACTTTTCAGCGAGGGTGTTTGCGAGGCGATAACGCTGTACACATGTCTGCTCAATAATTCCTTCGGCATTGAGACCTACTGTCTCGCTTCCAACGGACACGCATGGAATCTCGTAAAACTGGATGACGATTATTATGAATTGGACAACACGTGGGATCTGACAGATGACTACGGAGTCCATCGCCATAAATATTTCAATCTCACGACGAAGCAGATCCGGGGAGAACGTGGAAAGAACGCGGACGAATCGCACGACAGAGATCCGATCGGTAATCGTCTGCCTCAGGCAACCGGAACCAAATATACCTATAAATATGTATGGGAGATGACAGGCAAGGTTTCCGAAAAACCAATGCCGGAGGGTGGCGTTTTCCCGACGAAAAACAAACTGAAAATAAAAGGGCTTGTTTTCAGCCTGGAGAATGACGGAACGGCGGTATTGATCTCCGCTGACTACAAAAAAGGGAAACTGACTGTCCCGCATCATGTCAAGTATAAGGGGTGGTTGTATGAGGTTTATCAGATCGATCCGGAGGTTTTCTATAATTATGCCGAACTCAAAACGATCATCCTTCCGACAACCGTGATTGTTATCGGAGAAAAAGCTTTTTACGGATGCAAAAAGCTGAGCAGCATCACGCTCGGTAATGTCGATATCGGTAAGGCTGCGTTCAAGGGGATTCGAAAAAAAGCACATTTCTATGTACAGTGCAACGAATCAGATTATGATGAAGTACAGGCGAGGATCCTGGATTCGGGAGCGAAAAAACCACAGATAGAACGCCTTGCAACGAGTTATAAACAAGGGTGATGCCGCATTGCGGCATCACCCTTTGATTTTATCAGTGCCAAAAAACTGGCGGAAAAAGATACTGCTCATAATATGTCGGTTTAGCTTGCGGCTTGGGCTTTTGCGCCGGCTTCTTGATGATAATCTCACTGCCTGTCACAGGCATATCCTGGTTGCCGTCTTTTTCGAGGAACAAAAGCTTGATATCATCCGTACAGCAACTCCACGATTCACCACCTGCCGAATTACGACCTAAGTACTTATCTCTGTAAACTACCAGATTTATTTCAGTCGGATTCTTGACATCGATATCAAGTCCACCGGACACAAGACGCATATCGTCCAGCTTCTCATCGGAGCTTGAGAAAAAGTTTTTGAACCTCGTCCACCAGCTGGCATCCTTAGCCGGCGTTTCGATCTTTGCCTCCGAGATAACCAGCTTCGTATGCTCGGGGACATTCTGTGTACTCACATTGAAGCCACCCTCCTTCAAAACATCACGGATCGTCATGTTGTTCTTGTTAGCGTATTTTACGATGGCGTCGAGCTGCTCTTTCGGGAGCGAATTGTTGAAAACCTTGTTATACTGATTCTTTACCGATTCATAATCGGATTTCAAACCATCAAACATCCAGCCTCTATCCCACTGGCCTGTGCCGTGCGGCGTTATAAAGGATCGTATGCTGACATTTCCTCCGCCTGTATACATATTTTTATAATTGCAGTTCTGGTATTTATAGAAGCTTACGAATACTGACTCCAGCTCGGTATGTAGTATTACTTTATCAACCTCTGCCTCTCCCTTCTCGAATTCTCCGATCACATTCAGTGTCAGGGAGTCAAGCTTTGACTCTAATACGGAAGTATCTATGCATACATCCTTGGGGTCAAATCCTTCGACATTCTTTTGGAACTCATCCACACCTACCTTATCAATGATTGTGCTCAGCATATACTGCGCGTTCAGGCATTCATACAGAACCACGTAGTCGGAGACGCATTCCTCCACGGCAGGGAATACCTGCTTGTCAGCATCATTCTTGGCCGAATCGGCAAACATATAGTTACCGATATATCTGTTATAGACGGCATCAAACAGAGATCCTTTTTCGTTCCAATCCGATCTGCCGAGAGCACCGGCCACCCCACCTAACTGACCTACCACGTTGCCTGCCCAGTCCGATTCATTGCCGGCTTTTGCTGCGATCTTAACCAGCTTCTGTATCGGTGTGAGTGATTTGTCCGCATGGATTGCCTTGATATCGGCTACGATCGGCGCGATCGTTCTGTTGAGCGAGATCACTTCATTGTAATCATAGCCTTCACCGAGATCCGCTTTTTCAGGCTCCTTATCATATCTGTTTTCGATACGGTTTTTGATTTCATCATACTGGATATATTCCTCTCCGGTTATGGTTTTAAACACCCAGTGGATCATCGGTGCTATGTAGCTGTTCTCAAAAACGGAAGCGATTTTCAGATCGTCCTCGGTGAACTCAGGCATCTCGACCACAGGCTCTACGGCCGGGCCGGATACCGGATCAGCCGTCGGCTCTGTGGTGACTGTCGGCTCTGCGGTAGCAGTCGGCTCTACGGTAACCGCTGGACCGGATGCCGTTTCCTCCGTCTCTGCTCTGACTGCGTTTATTTTTGTTGTTGCTTTTGCGGATGCTTTTTGCGTACCCGTAACGGTCATCGTTCCACCGAATACGGTAGCTGCTGCAAGAATGATTGCAAGTGTATTGTTTTTAATCGATTTAGTCATCATGGTAATACCTCCTTTTGGTTGATATATGATTCACTGTTGATTGTTTTCCCGGAAACCGTCTTATTGGGCTGTTTCCTTATCTCTGGAACCACTATATCATACCAATCTGTACAAGATCTGTACAAAACAGAAACTTTTTTTATTTTATTTTGATTTTTATCGTTTTTGTTACCGAAGCAGCCTTATAATACCCGTTATCGGCTGCTGTAGCAAGCACCTTGACCTTGTATGTTTTCTTCGGCATACCTTTTTTCAATGTGACAACGCCCTTTTTGGAAACCTTTATCCTTTTGTCTCCGGACTTCTTCTTATATGAAATCTGTGACAGGGCGGTTCCCGCGAGCTTAAACTTCTGATCTTTCTTCTTCAGCTTGGCTGCCTTCACCGTTTTGGACGCCGTGTTTACACGGACTACCTGATTCAGATAGGCCTTCAGCTCACCCGACCAGTCAAAATCCGAGCTGCTGTCCTCATTGAAGTTGATGATGACAAGCCGTCCGAGCATAATGGCGAACACCTTGCCGTCCACCACGCCAGTGATATCATCAAAGAGCAGCGGAATAACCGGATTATTGTCCTTATCAACCATACCGTACTTGCCGTCTTTGCAGACAATGAACATGCCGTCATAGTTTCCGCCGAACGTGCTGTCATACTCAAACGGGATTACAACCTTGTTCTCTTTATCAATATATCCGTACTTCCCGTTCTTCATGACAGCGGCGCAGCCATTGGTAAACGGATAGGCAAGTTCATATTCATATGGGATAACCAGCTTTCCGGTTTTGTCGATGAATCCACATTTATTCTCTTTGTTATCAAACAAACCAAGCAGATTCCTCGGTGATACTTCACCTGTATTCTCACACCCCTCCGGTGCAACAACCGAGGCAAGGCCCTCTGAAAACGGTCCGGCATAGTAGAAGGACTGTGGGATCACGATCTCGCCCTTGGCGTCCACATATCCGAACAGCTTGCCGTCCTTGACCGCGTTCTCTCTGAAGTAGAAAGAATAATCATCCTCGTTGATGCCATCAAGGTTTGACCTGTCCAGTTTCGGAAGCTCGATCTTGCCGTTCATCGGAACAGCACTTCCGAAAGGAACCAATCCCTCATCTCCCACGCCGAGAGTGACGTATCTCATCTGATAATTCATCTTTTCGATAGGCATCCCCTTGACAGGATCCGTTGTATATTCCTCATCAAACCACAGGGAAGCCTTCTGCAGATCCGCCGGCAGCTCATAGGTCACGTTGCCCTTCGCATCATAAATTGTTGTCGGGCTGGTGATCATACCATCGTAGGCAGCGCCGGCATCCGCCAGATCCGACTTAAAAAGCTCCTTCAGGTTCGTATCATAGTATTTGCTGAGATAGGTTTTTCTGTCGTAGGCAGTCTCCGTCTGTACACCCGCCCCAAAACTGTCATTGGCATAGGATATGACGCCATCGTTACTGCTGTAAATCTTGGTAGCTCCATACTCAAACGGGATAAGGAACTTTCCGTTTCCGTCAACCAATGCCGTCTGTCCGTAAAAAGCAGTCGTACCGTCATCCTGATGTTTTTCATATTGGTACTCTGCCTCGAAGGTTACCGATACATAACCGCCCTCCACCTGGGACAGGCTAGTAGCCGGGATATTGGTCACCTTTACCGATACCTTTTTGCCGGCCTTGTCGGTTGTTTCACGGATCATGGACGCAAGCTCGGCTCCAAACCCTTCACTCTCTGCTGCCTTGTTTTCCCTGGCGACAGCATCCACCTCTCCTGTTGCGGAAGCCAGCACGCAGGCGGCCAACACCATAGCTGTAAACTTCATTTTTACTGATCTCATTTTTAGAATCCTCCTTTCTTGTGATGTCAGGGAGATTTTTCCTTGGATTATCGGATCTTTATGCAGAAATCAATCTGCGGAGACTTTGCGGTAGGAGGGAAACTCTCTACGCCGCGTCACACTTTATCCGCCCCCAACACTGGTATGATATCATAAAAAGTTCACATTTTCAAGAAAAATCATTCGTGGTAACCTGCCAACGTAAGATGTGCAATTTCACAATGATGTATGATTAGCGCTGAATCGGTAAAGGACAGATTGAAGAATTACACAGCCGGAAACGGAAAGACAATGCTGCAGGGTGGAATCATGAATCTCGGGCATGGAAAACTGGACAAAATGCGTATCTTGCATCCGACGAAACAGGTATATTTTTCAACAAAGTAAGCCTTGAGTCGAATTGATAGTGAGCATGTTTTTCGGTGCCTTTTAGGAGTCGGAACCGGCGCCTCCGGTGATGATGTCTTC
>JAGABX010000075.1 GCA_017614395.1 Eubacterium sp. | reverse complement strand
GGATATGTATATCAAAAATCGAAAACGCCAGATAAACCTCACGGATTTCAATCAGCCCGTCGGGCTGCATATGAATCCTGAAAATCGATGGGTAAGGAAAGCCGAAACCATCCCGTGGGATGATATCGAGGATGAGTATGCCAAGCTCTTCTCAGATGAAATCGGAGCTCCGGCAAAACCGGTACATGTAGCACTGGGATCTCTCCTGATCCAAAAGCAATACGGTTACTCTGATCGCGAACTGGTTGAGCAGATTACAGAGAATCCGTACTACCAGTTTTTCATCGGATTGTCCGGTTATCAGGAGGAGCGACCGTTTGCCCCGACATTGCTTGTTGAGTTTCGTAAGCGACTGGACGAAAAAGTGCTGATGCACATCAATGAGTATCTTGAGGCTGGCGTGTGATGTTATCCGAAAAACACCAAACTCTTTTTGAGACGATCCGGAAAGTGTATGAGCAACAACAATTCATGTATAAAAATGATGTGCGATCTGTACCTGATCGAATCGTCAGCATCAGCCAACCATACATTCGACCGATTGTCAGAGGGAAAGCAAAAACACCCACCGAGTTCGGCGCAAAACTTGATATGAGCCTTGACTCATACGGCTATGCAAGGATAGAAAAACTATCGTTTGATGCATACAATGAATGCGATGTGTTACAGGATGCGGTTGAGCGATTTCACGAACGAACCGGTCGGTATCCGGAGCGAGTGCTGGCAGATAAAATATACCGGAATCGATCCAATCTTCAATATTGCAAAGCAAATGGTATTCGCTTGCTCGGGCCGCCACTTGGGCGTCCGAAGAAGGATACAATTATCGACAAAAAACAAGAGTACATTGACAATGCGGACCGAGTGGCAGTGGAACGATCGTTTAGTCTTTCCAAACGGTGTTACGGATTGGGATTGATCAAAACCAAACTGGCAGATACAACAAAGGCATCGATCGTCCTGTCCATCATAGCAATGAACGTTGGCTGGATAACAGCCTCTTCATTGCGCCTATTTATAAAAACGGCGTTTTCAAAGATCAAATCGCTGCTCTGGCGGCGCCAGGAAGCGCCTCAGACTGTAGTACTGGTTTTTTGAGCAGACATTAATTAACGGAGCGGAGACATGAGTGAGGATGTGTTTCCGTACATTCGGGCTTGTACCGGTTTCGACAGGTCGGCGGAAGATGGAGAAGCTATCCGTGGACTGTGACCACGTTAAAACACAGACTTAAATCTAAACGCTAACAATAACAAGTTAGTTGCTCAGGCTGCCTAATCGCGCCTGGCTGCCATGTGTCTGACTCCTGCGACAGTCGCATGGTATCATCCTCAGCAGGCAACCTCGTTTTATCCTGTCCGGGGTGAGGCGAGAGGTTAATCGGACTACTGAACCCGTGGGATGTCGATCTCCGATCGGGTGAGGGAAAACCAAGGAACGACCGACTATGATAGTAGAAGTACATGGGACTCCGGTTTGGACGCGGGTTCGACTCCCGCCAGGTCCATCAGGATGCGCAGCCGTGTGGTTGCGCATTTTGTTTTGCTCCTTTGTCGCCGGAGTAAACAGTTCGGATAAATGTCAGGGGTTAACCATACCTGTTAATCTGACATAAAAATATACCAAAATTGACAATATACTATAACAAAAATCCCCTTCCTTTGCCATATCTGCGTGGTATGATAGCACCATCAAGAAGAGATGCGGTAACGGTACAGCAGTTGTGGAGGATTCCTTTCGAAGCCGGAACCGGGCGCGGAAGGATGACCAAAATACTGTATCCGATCAAACGGCATCTCAGAAAGGCGGGGGATATGGTGAAAAATAAAATCGACAGGCAGATAGTACTGGCTTTGGTATGTATCGTCATCTATGCGTTATGCCTTATTTTTCTCGGCGAGAGTGACGCACAGTTGCCGTTATGACACATCTGCGATATATCAGACCGAAATGAATCACCGGGTCGAATCGACGCGCACGCGACCGACAGTTGTGCGCCTTCAATATATAAAAAGTACAGGAGATGCGGGAACTGCCACCCGTGCTCCTGTATTTTTTATTCTTTTTTATAAAACCACTTGACAAATAAATCCAACTGTGTTATAACTGTACTATCATAACTAATACAGTACAGACAATCAGGCGCGCTTATGACACAGACATAACATAGATTATTGCAGATTATCGGTTATGAAAACAGAAGCAAGAAGGAAGGTGGTTACCTTGATTCAGATTAATTACCGGGACGCCCGCCCCATCTACGAGCAGATCATTGACGGATTCCGCCGTCAGATCATCCAGGGCATCCTCGCACGGGACGAAAAACTCCCGTCGGTGCGCGAGCTGGCAGGCAGTCTCACGATCAACCCAAACACGATTGCCCGCGCCTACCGGGAGTTGGAACGCGACGGCTATATCTACACGGCGCAGGGAAGAGGCTGTTTTGTCGCCGGAATACCCGATCGTAACGAGACGAGGATAAACGAACTGAAACAGACACTGAAAACAACCATCGAGGAACTGAAACTGATGGGCGTGAAAAAGGAGGAAGTCGATGATTACTGGAATTGATCTATGCAAAAGCTTTGACGACCTGCAGGCGCTCGACCATGCGACATTTACAGTGGAGACCGGCAGCGTCTACGGACTGGTCGGACCGAACGGGAGCGGAAAATCAACTCTGATCCGTCATATCATGGGAGTGTTCAGGCAGGACAGCGGAGACCTTTACGTTGACGGCGATGAGGTGTATGACAATGTGGCTGTCAAGCAGAGGATGGCATATGTGCCCGATGATATTTATTTCACCAACGGATCTACTCTCGGCAGCATGTCAAAACTGTATGAGGGCTTGTATCCACGGTTTGACAGAGAACGATTGAACAGGCTGATTGCGGTTTTTCCTGAACTGAAGGAAAACCTGAACTTCAGGAGAATGTCAAAGGGCATGCAAAAACAGGCTTCAGCCATCCTGGCTATCGCGACACGTGCAAGTATCCTCATACTCGACGAGCCTATGGACGGGCTGGACCCTGTGGCGCGTCACAACATCTGGAAGGTAATCATGGACAGTGTGGCTGAGGAGCGGACAACGGTTTTGGTTTCCTCGCACAACCTCCGCGAGCTTGAGGATGTTTGTGACCACGTCGGGATCATGGATCACGGCAGGATCGTTATGGAACGCGGACTCGATGAATTGCAGGACGGGTTTGCGAAGGTCACCATCGCCTATCAGGAGGAGGGTGACATGCCGGAGCTCGGTGAGGGTGTAGAAGTATTGCACCATACGGCGAGCGGCAGGTTGCATACGTTGATCCTGTCAGGAGAGAGAGAACTGATGGAAACGAGGATTCGGGAAACGGCACCGGTGTTCACTGAATTTATGCCGCTGTCATTGGAGGAGATTTTTATCAACGAGTTGGGAGGTGAGAACGATGCGCTCAAAAACATCATTGCTTAACAAAACTGTTTTTACCTTTGATTTTGTGCATAAAACACTTCCGATTTCTGTCGGCCTGATCATCCTGTTTGTGATAACGACACTGCTGCCGGCGATGGCGGGGAATGACAGGATGGCAGTCGAGACATCAGCGGTAACCGCCATGTTCTTGATGACCAATCCGTTCCTGATAGCGTTACTCAGCATCATAGTCGCTTTGATACAGTTCGTATACATGTATCGCAGGCGCGACAGCTATATGCTGCATGCGTTGCCGGTGAGCCGGAGGGGACACTTTTTCTCGCATGCGTTATCAGGATTTCTGTCATTGTTTATCCTGGCTGTAATATGCTATTTGTGTGTCATTATATTCCTGAACTCCGAGATGATGACACTGTCGCTGCTCGTGATCAGTTTCTGCGAGACGATAATAGAGATGCTGTTTTTCTACGGCCTGGCATTGTTCGTGGTAATGGTTTGCGGAAACACCGTGATAGCGTTCATAACCTACGGTGTTCTGAATGCATTGTGGCTGTTCATCAACATATTTGCGGCTGAGGTCCATTATCTGCTGCTGTCACATCCGATCGCCCTGAATTACGGCAGCACGGATCCGTTTAACTTTTTCATATTTGAAAAAACTGATTTTCTGTTTCCGGCGTACTTTTTCACGAATCGGGTGAACAGCACGGCGTTCATCACTGAGGGCGGATACCTGAAAACAGACTACAGTGCCCTCGGAGAATGCGCATTTATGCTGATCCCGGCAGTAATCCTGATCGGTTTATCATATCTGTTGTATGAGAAAAAGCAGATCGAGCGCACCGGTGAGATTGTCGCGTTCGGCTGGTGCCGTGTGATGTTCCGGATCCTGTTCACGGGTTGCGGTGCCTGTCTGACGGCGGTCATGCTGTATCTGCCGCTGATGGGAGGAGTGTTTTTAGATCGTAGAAGCGCATCTAATATAACGATTGTAGTCGTATTCCTGATCATCGGAGGCGTCATCAGCTTTTTCTTGGGCGAGATGATCCTGAAAAAGACGATCCATATTTTCCGTGGGAAGCGGCCACCGTTCCTGCAGGGTGGAATCGCGCTCGGGGTGGTGCTGGTCTATGTCCTGCTGGTTTCAAGCGGCGTGTTCCAGCCGGCGATCATACCGGATGCGGAGGATGTGAATATGCTGGAGATCACCACTGATATTACCGGGTCAAAGAAATATACCATCACTGATCCGGGGCAGATTGAGGAGGCGTCAGCAAAGCAACGTGAACTGATTCGTGACCCGGAACTGCTGAGGCTGGCGGAGCTGCGATGGAAACGGGATTGGACCTCTGATGAGGCTGCCGAGATAGATAAATCGCATAACATGGAAGTGCGATTCATGAAATGGGACGACGATTACGAACGTGATATACAGGTGTTGTACTATACTTTCAGCGATGCCGACAAGGATAAGATGCTGGGTTCGTTTATGCCGTATGTTAATGAGTCCTCAGATTAACCATTGGTGAGGGAGTTCGTATGGACTGATAGATGTATGTGAAATCATGGACAGATATCCGGAAAATGCATGCAGCCCCGATTTCCCCTATAATTGTTGACTTGAATACATGTTTGTGATAAAATAATTCTCGTGTTGTTGTTTTAGCGACACGAGAATTATTCTATTGGGGAGGATCGGGATGAAACTGAATGAAAAGTACAGACAGGCCTTATTAGACATGACAGATTCGCTTCAGGGCGAAAACCAGATGGAGGACGCGCTTTCAAATGCTGTCGAAATCCTGAAGGAAACCATCGGCTGCGAGATTGGATTCGTTTGGTTGCTGGACAGCAAATCAGATAAGCTTTTTACATCAACCAGCGCGTTCGGCCTTGACAAGACCGGTGTTTCGATCGGCAAATATATCGGTACGGTCGGACATGCCATGGAGACGGCCGAAAGCGCAATCTATACTAACGCGATCAAAGAGGATTCGCCGTTAGCAGGCACGGACGACGCGACCGGTGTTCGCGCGGAAAATCAGATGGTCACTCCGTTACGAACCCCCGGAGGCCAGCCGTTTGGTGTTCTTCAGCTGATCAATAAATCGGATGGAAAATCATTTGACGAGATGGATCGGCAGTTGTCGGAAAACGTCTCTGCATTGATTGCGATTGATATCGTAGATAAAAAGTTTGAGCTGGATATTCCGACCGATCGTGAACCGATGATCACGCTCAGGGGAATCACAAGGGAATTCCAGGCCGGAGATAATGTCATAAAGGTTTTGAAGGGGATCGATCTTGATATCTATCCGTGCGAGTTTTTAGTTGTGCTCGGAGAGAGCGGATGCGGTAAAACCACAATGATGAACATTGTCGGCGGCATGGATACGATGACTGATGGCACAATGACTCTGGATGGCGAGGACTTTTCACATCCATCAAATAAACAGCTGACGGAATACCGTCGTAACTATATCGGTTATATTTTTCAGGCTTATAATCTGATGCCGAACCTGTCGGCTCTTGAAAATCTGCAGTTCATCGCGGAAATATCCAAGGATCCGCGCTCACCTGAGGATATGCTTGCTCTGGTCGGCCTGTCCGAACGCGCCGGAAACTTCCCCTCGCAGATGAGCGGAGGTCAGCAGCAGCGCGTGTCAATAGCCAGGGCCCTGACCAAAAATCCGAAGCTCATATTGGCTGACGAGCCAACGGCGGCGCTTGATTACGAAACAAGTATTGAGGTCCTCTCAATCGTTGAAAAGATCGTTAAGGAAGAAAACAAAACAGTAGTTATGATCACGCATAACCCCGAAATCGCAAAGATGGCAAACAGGGTTGTCAAGGTGCGCGGAGGAAAGATCGCCAGCATCCGCATCAACATAAATCCGTTACACGCAACGGATCTTGTGTGGTAAGATAGGGGGCGGTCTTATGAAAAAAACGCAACTGAAAGACTCGGTCAGAGCCATTAAAAAGACCTTCGTGTCGTGGATATCCGTCGCGATAGTTACCCTGATTGGATGCGGGGTTTATTTCGGCGTATATTTTTATGCGGATTCTCTTGAGCAAAACGGTAAAAAGTTTTTTGATGAAACAAACTATGAGGATTTCGGTATCGTCGCAACCAACGGTTTTACTGAGTCGGAGATAGACAAGATACTTGCTTTCGATGAGATCGAGGATGCCGAGGGTGGATACTTTTTTCCCAACTGTTATCTCGGTTATTACGGTTCATCCGAAGAGGATATAAAGATCGGAGATATCAAGGTAAGCAGTTTTACAAAACGTATTTCACAGACAAAGCTTGTGGAGGGCAGGCTCCCCGAAACTAAAAATGAATGCGCCCTGACACAGGCTCAGATGGATCGTTGCAATATCAAAATCGGTGACAAGGTTGGAATTTACGAGTCGGCGACATCATTGATGAGGCATATTCTCGAGTATGAATTCACTGTTACCGGAGTGGTGGAACAGGGTGACGCAATCAGTGAGAATTCCAGTGATTACGTGTTCCTGAACGAATCAGCGTTTAATAAAGAGAATACATTCGGATGCTACACCTATGTACACGTGAAGGCTGCTATGCCGGAGGGGATAAACTATCTCGGATCGGATTATGACGAGGCGTTGCTGCCGATAAAAAACAGCGTCAGAAAGCAGCTCGAGCCCATAGCAGAGGAACACAATGATTATATGTCGGCTTCCATGAATGAAATTCCGGATTCGTTGTTTGATTCTGCCTTTGATGAGATGGGTTCAGCGGTTGAAAGGATAGCGTCAGGTGATACGGCGGCTCTGGATGAGGCTGAGGATCTCGGAGAAAAGTATGGGTCAAGCATTGAACTGATCGGCAAGACCGGCTACGGAATGCTCCTTCGCGGTGAAAAGGAAAGCTTTCAGTTGTTCAAGGAGAACGTGAGCATTATCCATAAACTGGCAATCATCTTCATCGCAATCTTTTTGATAATAGGCGTGATCGTTATACTGTCTACGATCACGATCCAGATTGACAACAACCAGAAGTATTTGGGAACAATGGCTGCCTATGGCTTCAGGAGTGGTGAGATTATAAGAAAATACCTGATTTACGGCGTTTCAGCAGTTGTTGTCGGGATGGCGATATCCATCGGCCTCGCTGCCGGGCTGCAGGCGGTTATCCGCTCCATTATTGGTGGTATGTTCAGCGTTAAGGCAGACAGCTTTTCCTTTTTCTGGATAACCTTTGCAGTTATGTGCGTTATTGAGATTGTGATTGCGACGTCAACATCGATCATTGCGACACATGTAAACGTTACCAGTGTTTCGGTCATCGATCTGATGAACGGCGTGACGAAACAAAAAACCAATAAAAAGGGAGTTAAAAAGAATAAAAAGTCAGGATCTCTGTATTCTCGCCTGATAATGCGTAATATGAAAAAGGATCGCGGGCGTGTTATCACGTCTATGGTAATTATTGCAGGCAGCTGTCTGATGATCGGACTGGGGATCACATTAAAGGATTCGTTAGCCAATCTGATGCCGGCCTCGAGAGCGCAGATCAATAATTATGATCTTGAACTTTCTCTGGCAACGCATTTCGACTCGAACCGTATGAGGGATCTGAATAGTATCCTGGATGAGAAGGGCATTGATTACACATCGATACGCAAGGACAATACGATGTATATTTCCGGAGATATGGAGGAATACCTGACTGTTGTCAAGGGAGATGAGAGTGTTTTCAAGGATTATATCTTCCTCAGGGAATGGAAGGGAGATGGTAATTATATACCGGACGAAAACCAGGTGATCATCGATAACCGTATGTCAGAGCGTTTGAAAATCGGTGTCGGTGACAAGTTCACCATTCTGGATCAGGGTTATGTCGGACATGAGGTTACGGTAACGGGGGTTTGTAAAAACTATTCCGGCCGGCTGGTTTATTTGTCTCCTGATATTTATAAAAAAGTATTCAACGAAAGATTGAACAAGGATAATGTTTTCCTGGTTCGATTGAACGGTGTTGATGAGGATGAGTTTTTAGATATCATGGAAAAACAATTTCCGGATGTGTTAGTAACGTTTACGGATCGTTTGCCGGAGAAAATGGATACGGTGACCAGGATGTTCAATGTGGTCGTGTATATACTTATCGGATTATCAATCATCATGGCGGTATTCGTTTTGCTCAACCTGGTAAACATTTTTGTCAAGAGACGGCAGAACGAATTGATAATCATGAGTGTCAACGGTTTCCGGTATGGTGAGCAGTTAGGATATCTGTTGAAGGAGGCGATAGCCACTACGCTGGTAGGATTGGGACTCGGAGTTCTGATAGGTTGGCTGATGACGGATTTGGTTGTTAAAACAGTCGAATCGTCTGCAATCATGCATGAAAGATCCTTTAACTGGATTGCGTGGCTGATCGCGGTTGGGCTGGAAGCGTTGTTTGCGATGCTGACATACTTTTTCGCATTCCGCCGGATACGGAACCTCAATTTGACGGATATAACAAAATAAATGTGTTCCGGACATGACCCGGCAGACAGACAATGGTGAGGTTGCGGTTTTGAATCTTTTTCTCTTGCCACTTGCAACTGTGGCATAAATGTGTTATAATACGAAATCATGGTGTTTTTACACTTTTTACAGAACGTGATTTGAAGGAGGTATTGAAAAATGGGTTTTATTCAGGCGTTTGTAGGCGCTGCCGGCGGGACGCTGGCTGATCAGTGGATTGATGTCGTTGTACCGGCGGATGCTCCGGGTACGGCAGGTATCATTCCGGGAGTAATGCAGGGAACCAATGCGGGACGCGGTTCCAATTACAAGGGTTCCGAGGGAATCATCACAAACGGCAGCAAGATCCGTATTCCGGACGGCTATGCGTTGATCACACTACAGGACAACGCTGTTACCGGTTTTGTTGCTGAGCCGGGCGGTTACACTTTTACATCGGATGATCCTAACGCAAAGTCAATCTTTACCGGCGGCGGTTTGGTTGAGGGCGTCATCAAGCAGGCATGGGAGCGTTTTAAATACGGCGGACAGCCGGGTTCCTCACAGCAGGCTATTTTTGTTAATCTGAAGGAGATACCGAATAACCGTTTCGGAACCCAGTCAGAGATTTATTGGGATGACATGTACATCAATGCGCAGGTCGGCGCTATGGTTCGCGGTACCTACACGTTGAAGATCACGGATCCTATCAGCTTTATCAAGAATTTCGTACCGGTTAAGTATGTGACCGGCGGTGAGATATTTGATTTTGCCGACATGGACAACGAGGCAGGAGATCAGTTATTCAATGAGGTTGTCAGCTCTCTCGGCGCTGCATTCTCAAATTATACTAACGATCCGTCACGCGGCAATCGCATGAACAAGATCCAGGGAGACCAGATCGGTTTTGCTCAGTCTCTCTCGGCTGCCGTTGAGGAGGCTTATCAGTGGAAGAGTGACAGGGGATTGGAGATCGCGAAGGTTGCAATTGCAGCCATCGAGTACGACGAGGACTCCAAGCAGCTGCTTTCCGATGTCAAAAAAGCAGACGCACTCTCAGGAGCGCGTGGAAATTCGTTCATGCAGCAGTCTGTTGCGCGTGGTATGGAAGCAGCAGGCAGCACCCAGGGCGCTATGGGCATGGGCGTCATGGGCATGGGACTCGGCGCTGTAGGAAACGGCGTTGCAGGACTTCAGCAGCCGGTTGGCGGTATGGCAGTCGGTGCTAATGCGAATATGGGCATGCAGCAGGGCATGGGCATGGGAATGCAGCAGGGAATGCCGCAACAGGGTATGCCGCAACAGGCCGCGCCCGCTGAGGACCCGGTAGCCAAAATGAAGCAGATGAAGGATCTGTTGGATGCGGGTGTAATCTCTCAGGAAGAATTTGATGCCGCCAAGGCAAAATATCTTGGTATCTGATTATAGGAGGATAGAATGGAAACAACGAGTTTTGAGACCAACGCGGCGGCCAAGGACGGGCAGACCAAATGCCCGAAATGCGGCGCGACAGACATCTCGCTGAATCCTGCGACAGGACAGCTGCGATGCAATTTCTGCCGCCACACATTTGAGGCGGAGGCGTTGGACGATATGAAATCCGGAGTCGGAGATCTGCATGGTGAGCAGGTTTCAACCGGCGCTTCGGATATTTCGAATGCCGAGGATGACCAGACCATGACGCTGAAATGTACCAGCTGCGGCGCTGAGGTGGTCATCAACCTGCAGGAGAGCACACAGGCACGCTGTCACTGGTGCCGTAACACACTTTCCGTCAATTCCAAAGTGCCGAACGGCGCTGTTCCGGATGTGGTATTGCCGTTCAAGATGAAAAAGGACGAGGCCAAGCAGCGCATTGAGGAATATGTCGGCAAGAAAAAGTTTTTTGCGAACAAGAATTTCAGGAACGAATTTACAACTGACAACGTCATGGGCGTTTATTTCCCGTACATGCTGGTTGACATGAAGGGACACGCATGTTTCTCCGGTGAGGGCGAGGTCAAAACCGGCAGTTATACAAGAACAACCGGAAGCGGTGACAACAAACATACCGAGACCATTTACAAGGTTGACAGCTACAGTGTGTTCCGCGAGTGCGACGTGGAAATCGATGATCTGACTGTAGAATCATCATCACGCCGTGCAGGCGCCGTATCAGGCAAGGTTGAGACGAACAATATCATTAACGCAATCCTGCCGTTTGATACTGAGAACAGCGTGAAATACGACTCAAACTTTTTAAAAGGCTACACCTCTGAGAAGAGAGACGTGAACAAGTCCGACCTCCAGCCTATCGTTGATTCGCAGGAGAAGGAGGCTATCAAGTTCCAGTTGAACAAATCCGTTGAGAAGTACGACCGCGGCGTCCGCTGGGATAATGTGCAGGTCAATAAACAGGGTGAGAAATGGCTCGCCGCATATCTGCCGGTATGGCTGTACAGTTATGTGCAGAACCCCGGCAAGTCCAATGCGCTGACACATTATGTGGCTGTTAATGCCCGCACGGCCGAGACTATCGGTTCGGTTCCGCTGAATCTCGGGCGCATATGGCCGCTATCGTTCCTTGTAGGTATTGTGCTGGCAGGACTCGGATTTTTGGGAGCGTTCTTTATCAAGCACAAGGAAATGGCGAGATTCGGTACCAAAACATGGCTGATAATTGCCGGAATTTTCCTGGTAGGTCTGTTTGGATTCTTCTTTATACAGTACAGCAGGTATCGAAATACGAGTGCCCGGCATCATTTTGAAAATGAAACAAAAATCAATGTCGCCAATATCGGTGGCAATGATACGTTCCTTCGCAAGTTTGAGACGAGAGAAAGCACAATGTCAGGAGCAAACAACAAAACCGTTTACATTGAGAAATTGCAGGCGCCCAAAAACGGGTAGGATCCCCGACTTAGCAATTAAATTCAACATGATTTGAAAGAGTCCGGCAGTGAAACAACTGCCGGACTTTTGAAAGGAATGGTTGCGTCAATGAATGAACCGTCAGAAAACAACGAAAATCCTCTGACTCAGAACTCGAATCGTCGTGAACACAGGGAAACGGTAAAGGAATTAATTATTTCTCTGATAATGATCACCTGCGGCGCCCTGATAGCGTCATTCGCCGTGGAAGAATTCCTGTCACCGAACAATATTTTTGACGGAGGAGTGGTCGGTGTCAGCATGATCCTCGCGCACATCACTGGTTGGAAACTCGGTATTCTAACCATTGTGATCAACATTCCCTTTTTATTTATCGCATGGAAAAACATCGGACATGTATTTATTCTCAAGGCAGCCTACGCGATGGCACTGTTTTCCGTATGTCTGGAATTGTTTGAGGATCTGCCCCCGATAGTGAAGGAGGCGCAACCGATACTCGCGACGGCTTTCGGCGGTGTTATGCTCGGTATCGGAGTCGGTTTCGTTCTGCGTGGCGGTGGCTGCCTCGATGGTACCGAGATTGTCGCAATTCTGATCAATAAAAAGTTCTCGCTTTCGGTCGGCAATGTTGTAATGATCATTAATGTCATAGTTTATACGGCCGCCGGAATACGTTTCGGTATTGTTTACGGACTGTATTCGATGCTGATGTACTTTATCTCATCACGTATTATTGACATGATCGAGGTCGGACTCGAGCAGGATAAATCCGTAATGATCATTACAGAGCATGGTGAGCTGATAGCGGACGAGATATACCGAAATTTCGGACGAACCGTTACTTTTTTACACGGAGAGGGATTCATCAGCGGAACGGACAAGGATGTTCTTTACTGTGTGATAACCAGGGCAGAGGTGCATGATTTCCGTTCGTTGATCACGGATCTTGACTATTCCGCGTTTACAACGTTTACAGATGTTTCCGAAGTGATCGGGCATAAACGCTGAGGAGTACGTTAGCCCCCGTGAACACGAACGGAGTGAACTATGAATGGCTGGTTGAACCTGCGCGCAGCAAAGAGAAGGAGGGAGATAATGAAAAAACATAACTATTTAGGACGGAATACAGGCTTGGCGTTTCTGCTTGCTATGGCGCTGGCACTGTCACTTGCGGGAGTGAAGATGCCTGCACGCGCGTTAATGCCAAATGAGACAGTGCTTGTATTTGAGGGAGAAACAGTCAGCGTCCCTGCGCCTTCAATCCCGTTCAAGGCGACTGTCAAGATAAAAAACAAGAAAATAGCGAAGGCAAAGAAGAAGAAAAAGTTCGTCGCAGTCACCGGGATAAAAGCCGGCAAAACAAAAATGATAGTGAAAATGGGGAAACGTAAAGAGGATAAAGTAACCTACATTATCAAGGTTTTTAATAAGCAGGAAGTGGAGAAAAAGGCAGAAGAAAAACTGAATCTTAAGGCGAAATCGCTCGGAACCGTAGGTAAATACGCAATGACGGACTTGAATTATGACGGGATTACCGATATGTTCGCCGATGGTGATCTGTATGCGTACGATTACAGCACCGACAAAGTGATCAGGAGAAAAACAGGAATAGATGCGACTGCGCTTGACAGACTTTTTATGTCGAAGAAAAAGCATATGCTCTGTATGGAGGCAGCGACGGGAACAGCGGTTTCGTTATTGAAGCCTGATGAGGAGGAGCCGGATGATACGGATTATTACTCCGGGAAATTTGTCAGGCTGTTCTACGAATTCAGTGAATATGATTATTTCGACGGCTCCTGCGATTACGGGATACTTCGCTATGACCACCCGGAGCAGTTTGTAGATAAAAAGCATTATACCGCCGGAACGGATTATTACTGTTTCTATGATTCAACCTATGACCAGGATGACTACTGGTATGAATGGTTCACGGAAGACGAGATAGAAACCCACGTTAATCAGATGGTTCCGGACGCTGAGGAGGTATCACTCATGGTTTATGATAATGGTGCTTCCGATGGTGTGTCAACTGTAAATTAATCAGAAAATGAAAGCGATGGATTATTATGCTTCAGAGTGATTCGATCAGAACGATAAAGGGTGTCGGAGACAAGGCACTGGAAAAATACGGAAAACTCGGCATTGAGTCTGTTGGTGATCTGCTGGAGCATTATCCACGTGATTATGATGAAATGCGTCCGATTCAGCCCATTCGTTCTTTGAAAGAAGGAATGCTGGCTGCAATAGAGGGAAACCTGGTTTCGCGTCCGGAACTTAAAACCCACGGCAGGCTGAAAATCCTGACCTGCATGATAACGGACAGCAGCGGGATGATTGACGTCACCTGGTTCAACATGCCCTTTTTGAATAATAAGCTGCATATGGGAACCAGGTATATACTGCGCGGACGTATCGTGAAAAAGTATAACCGCCTCGTGATGGAACAGCCGAAACTGTACAGCAAAACGGAGTTTTACGGCATGGTTGGGAAATTGCGCCCGATTTATCCGCTGACGAAGGGACTGACCAACAACGCCGTGACAAAGGCTGTGGAAACGGCGTTGCATGAAACGGAGGATATCGTAGAATACCTGCCGCCTGAGATCAGGCAGAGGCAGAACCTTTCCGGATATAAAAAAGCCCTGAAATGTGTACATTTTCCCGGCAACAGAGCTGAACTCATCGAGGGACGGAGACGTCTCGTGTTCGATGAGTTATTTCTATATATTCTGGCGCTTCGGCACATCCGGGATAACGCCCTCGAGAAAAAGAGCAGCCATGTGATCATGCCTGATGAAAGTGTAGAGGCATTTAAAAAGAATCTGCCGTTTGAATTAACCGGAGCGCAGGAAAATGCTTATCAGGAGATCATGAAGGACATGCAGAGCGGATTGGTGATGAACCGGCTGGTGCAGGGTGATGTCGGTTCAGGCAAGACCGTCGTGGCGTTATTGGCTTTGCTGCAGGTTGTAAATGCAGGCGCGCAGGGGGCGGTAATGGTGCCGACTGAGGTGCTCGCGAGGCAGCATGTTAAAACCTTCAGGCAGATGATCGATCGGGCGGGTAGTTTAGGATTGACGGATTTAGCAGATGATTCCGGTCAAACGGATGCATCAGAACTGAGCGGTGCGGAAATAGGCGATGACAAAAGCAGTAAAGCAACGAAAACGCCTGATTCCACTGCGGTAGAAAGAGCAATCGTTATAGAGCTTCTGGTAGGATCGATGACAGCTAAACAAAAACGCGAGATCAAGGAACGACTGGCAGCCGGAGAGATTGATATCCTGATCGGAACCCATGCTTTATTGCAGGAGGATGTGACTTTTTCCGATTTGGCGTTAGTTGTGACCGATGAGCAGCACCGGTTCGGGGTGCGCCAGAGGGAAACCTTTTTCAAAAAGGGAACGGAACCGCATGTTCTGGCGATGAGCGCGACACCGATTCCGAGAACGCTTGCCCTGATACTGTACGGAGACATGGATCTGACAGTGATAGATGAGAAACCCGCGAACAGGCTTCCGGTAAAAAATGCATTGGTTAATACGAGTTACCGGCCGAATGCATACAGGTTCATGAAAAAGAGAATTGCTGCGGGAGAACAGGTATATGTAATCTGCCCTATGGTAGAGGACAGTGAGGATTCGGAACTTGAGAATGTGACAATTTATTCCGAGGAGCTCCGTCGGATAATGAATGGTTCAGACTCATCGGCGGGTGCTTTTTCAGTGAATGATGCCGGAAATGCGGGTGATGACAATGCCGAAGGAACGTTCAGGGAAATCATTGTAGAGGCTCTCCACGGCCGGATGAAGCCGAAGGAAAAGGATGATATCATGGAGCGTTTTGCCGCGCATGAGATTGATATTCTGGTATCCACAACGGTCATTGAGGTCGGGATTGACGTGCCGAATGCAACTACAATGCTGATAGAGAATGCGGAGCGATTCGGTTTGGCAACGCTTCACCAGCTGCGCGGTCGTATCGGACGCGGGAGTGCGCAATCGTATTGCATTTTTATGATGGGAGCCGAGTCGGATGATGCTAGGGAGAGACTGCAGATAATTGAGAGATCAAACGATGGATTCCATGTGGCAAGTGAAGATCTGAAAAGCCGTGGACAGGGTGACCTGTTCGGCACATTGCAGAGCGGTGAAAAGGTTTTTTCACTGGCTGATATTTATGAGGATGCAAAAATTTTGGAAACGGCAGCTGAGGAGGCAAAAAAATATTCATTAAAAAATCTGTTTTTTGATAAAAATGACTTGACAAATAAAAATCAGTCGTTCCACGATATCAAAAGTCAAAATAAGCGACTGCAAAAAAAGATTTCACAATATATGGGGGATGTGGTACTATAGTCGACGACAGTAGAATGAAGATATCTTTTATAGATAAAGGGTTGAAATATATCCTGTTTTATAGTAAACTATATGAGTGGTAAAAAAACGGCATAAATGTTCGGTTTGTTGAGTTTTGTTGTCTATCAAAAATATCTGTTTTGTAATTTTGTAAATATCATGGAGTTTATGTGAAAGGTTACCGGTGAGGTTATGCGCGTTATAGCGGGTAGTGCAAGGCATATATCGCTGGTGGCGCCGACAGGCGAGGGGACGAGACCGACGTCTGACCGAATCAAGGAAACACTGTTCAACATATTGCAACAGGATATTCCTGGTTGTCGGTTTCTTGATCTGTTTGCCGGCTCGGGCGGCATCGGAATAGAGGCGCTCAGTCGTGGCGCGTCGGAGGCGTCTTTCATTGAACGTGATAAAAAAGCGCTGTTGTGCATTAGAGAAAACCTTACGAAAACCAAACTGAAACAATTGGCTACAGTATATCCGTCTGATTATACTGTGGCACTCAGACAATTAAACAAGATCGGGGAACCTTTTGATATCATTTTTGCGGACCCACCGTATCAGAGCGGATATGAGGCTGAGATGATGAGACTGCTTACGGAAAAGGGTGCAGCAGACACACGGACGCAGATTATTATTGAATGTTCACTTACGCGAAAACTGGATTTTGCGGACAGCAGACTTTTTGAAATAGAGAGAATCAAAAACTATAAATCGAATCGACATGTGTTTTTGAGGAGAAAGCCGATGTGAGGGATATCGGTAATATGCGGAATTTAACAGATTTAATCATATAATTAGTAATTAGGAGGACAGTGATGAACGCATCAAAAATCGAACAGACAATTGAGGATATTTATAAGTATTTAGAGACCTGCAAGCCGTCAAAACTCTATGCCAACAAGGTTACCGTGGACAAGGACGCGCTCATGGATCTGCTGGAGGAACTCCGTTTATCGGCGCCTGATGAGATACGCAGATACCAGAAGGTGATCACAAACAGGGATGACATTCTGAATGAAGCTCAAAAAAGGGCTGAGAACATGTTATCTCAGGCACAGGCAAAGACAAACCAGCTACTGGATGAGAGTGAAATAATGCAGGCGGCTTACAGTCGTGCCGAGGAGATCATGAATCAGGCGAATGAAGCTGCAAATCAGCTTCTCGATCAGGCAGCAAAGGACAGTGATGAGATGCGCAGAGGCGCTCTCGCATATACGAACGATCTGTTGTCCGACGCGAAAATGCATATTCAGCAGGGGCTTCGCGATGCTGAAGAGGCACATAAACGATATACTGAAATTCTGAAAAACACTATTGCTGTTATTGACGGTAACCAGAATGAATTGATGGGGCAGCTTGGCGGAACAACGAAAAATAATAGTAATACAGCCGTAGAAAAGAACGATGAATTACAGCTTGAAGCGGTTCCGAACAAAACGGAAACACTGGAACTGTCAGAGGATGCGTTCATAAAGGAAGATTTTAAGTGAGAAATCTGAAATGCCGGGCTCGGTGAGAGCGAACGGTATGGTTTTGATGTACACTATTTTTTAGGAGGATACACGTAATGAAAGTTCTTGTGATTAACTGTGGCAGTTCGTCATTGAAGTACCAATTGATTGATTCGGAAACTGAGGAGGCTTTGGCTGTCGGATTGTGCGAGAGGATCGGAATTGACGGCCGGTTGAACCATACTCCTAAAAAAACGGGAGAAAAAGTAGTTATCGAACGTGATATGCCGGATCATGAGGTTGCGATCGGCATGGTCATTGATGCGCTTGTTGATCCTGAACACGGAGTGATCAGTGATCTGAAGGAGATTGATGCGATAGGTCATCGTTTGGTGCATGGCGGTGAGAAATTCACTAAATCGGTTATAATAGATGACGAGGTGATAAAGGGAGTTGAGGAGGTCAGTCCGCTGGCTCCTCTTCATAATCCTGCCAACCTCATCGGTGTGCGCGCCTGTGAGGCAAAACTTCCCGGCGTCCCGAATGTCGGAGTGTTTGACACGGCGTTCCATCAGACTATGGAACCTATAGCGTATATGTACGGGCTTCCCTATGAGTATTATGAAAAATACAAGGTTCGTCGTTACGGCTTTCACGGCACGAGTCACAGCTTTGTATCAAAACGTACATATGAGTTACTCGGACTTGATCCTGATAATTCAAAAGTTATTGTTTGCCACCTCGGCAACGGTTCAAGCATAACCGCGATTGAGAACGGAAGAGTTGTTGATACCAGCATGGGTATGACTCCGATGGAGGGACTGATCATGGGAACCCGATGCGGAGACATGGATCCGACAATTGTTGAGTATCTGGCACATTGCCTGAACAAATCTCTCGAAGAGATTATGACAATCCTGAACAAGGAATCCGGTGTCTATGGATTGTCCGGCGGTGTTTCCAGCGATTTCCGTGATCTGGACGCGGCGGCTGAGTCCGGGAATATGAAGGCAGAGCTGGCGGTGGATGTGTTCAGTTATCGTGCGGCTAAATACATCGGCGCGTATATAGCATCATTGAACGGTGTTGATGCAATCGCGTTCACTGCGGGACTTGGTGAGAATAATGGAATTGTACGGGCGCAGATCATGTCTCATTTCGGATATATGGGGATTGAACTTGATCAGGAGAAAAACAAGGTGCGTGGAGAGGAAACGGTTATTTCAACACCTGAATCCAAGGTTAGCGTTGTCGTGATACCTACGAATGAGGAACTTGCAATCGCCAGAGAAACGGTTGCGCTGGTAGGATAAACATAAAAAGCACGGAGTTTCAGCCGTGCTTTTTTAAAAAAAGAATCGAAAAACAAGTTCTGTCGGTGGATTGTGATATATATCAGGAGGATTTATATGCTTTTTAGAAAAAGGAGAAAGAGTAACGGATTGGTTGTTCTGACTGTCATGTCTGTTTTGGCATGCAGCATTATGCCTGCAAGTATTTCGAATGCAGAGGTGGTTTCCGAGTCCAAAGTCGAGTTGAGTAAAAAAACGCTGAAACTCAAGGTTGGACAGAGTAAAAAGATTTCGATGGAAAATTGCGATGAAGTTGTCAAATGGTCTATTGACAGTACCGGTAAAAAATTCGCAAAGATCCTGAAATCCACTGACACAACAGTATCTCTGCAGGGGTTGAAAAAGGGGAAGGCCACTCTTACCGGCAATATCGGTAACAAAAACTATACTTGTGTAGTGAGTGTCAAAAAGGCTACAACAGTCGCTACCCCAACGGCATCACCTGCATCAACGGCAAAGCCGACTAAAACGCCTAAGCCTACAGCTACACCGACATCAACGGCAAAGCCGACCAAAACGCCTAAGCCTACGGCAACACCGACGGCAACAGTAAAGCCGACCAAAACGCCTAAGCCTACGGCAACACCGACAGCAACAGTAAAGCCGACCAAAACGCCTAAGCCCACGGCAACACCGACGGCAACGGCAAAACCGACCAAAACACCTAAACCGACGGCAACACCGACAGCTTCGCCTGCACCGACGAAAACACCGAAGCCGACTGCGACAGTTGTACCTACAGCTAAACCTACTGAAACTCCGGTAATTGTTAATCTTGATCCGTCTGCATCGCCGGCGCCGACATCTGCACCGGGTGCTTCTGCCGAACCTACATATACAATGGCTCCTGATGTTGTGATTTCACCGGATGCGGTAGTGATAGGCCATGCGTCGATAAATGAGAGAGGAACGATTAAAAACGGCATTGAAGGTGATCAGACCGGACGAGAGGTATATATCAGGGAGTGGTACAACCGAAACTGGAATAAAATGATCCGGTGTACCGATCCTGAGGTGGCTGAGTTGATAGCTCAGGCTATGGAGCAGGCTTGCAAAAATGACAATATTGGCTATGCACAGGATAAACGAAACACGAGTTTCCTTGAGGCGGCAAAGGTTGGATGGGTAATAAAGAATATCAAGAATGCCTGTGACGCCGATTGTTCTTCGTTGGTACGTGTTTGTGTCAATGCCGCATATTTCGCTTTCAACGGTACACTGCCGTTCCCAAATGTGGACAGTACGTTCTACACCGGCAACATGGCTTCGGAATTGGAAAAAACCGGACTGTTTGCGGTTCATGCGGAGTCTAAGTACGTTAACAGCAGTAAATATCTTAAAAGAGGAGATATTCTCGTCGCGGAGGGCTCACATACCGTAATTGTCCTAAAGGACAGTCCGCAGTTGACGGGATGATAAAAAAATCAAAAAAGTTCTTGACAATCGCCCGCTTTACCTATATAATTGGTCAAGTGGGCGATTTTTATACGTTTCACTCAGATTGATATTTAACCGCGCTGATCGCGTCGGTTTTAGGATTTGAATAAGGAGGTGTGATCGACGTGAGTATCTGTCCTAAGAATAAATCATCCAAGGCTCGCAGGGACAAGCGCAGAGCAAACTGGAAGATGTCTTCTGCTACGCTTGTAAAATGCAGCAAATGCGGCGCTCTTATGGTTCCACATCGTGTATGCAAAAACTGTGGCAGTTATAACAAAAAGGAAGTTATCTCTTCGGCTGAGGCTGAATGATTATGAGTTTTTGAAGAGGAGTCTGATGGGCTCCTCTTTTTTTGAGCCATATTGATATTTCTTTGTTCTTACTGATCATATGTATCCCTTCAGGTATTCTTTTACATTTATGCCTGAAATGCTGTCTGATTCGATGAATGCGGCAGAACGTGTCCAGCCTTTTCTGTAGAACACAGGAATCCGGTCCGGGTAAATGCATGATGGGAGTGGCAGGAACAGACCGTCCTTTCTCGAATAGCAATTGGCCGCGTTTGCCTGCTCGCGATGATGACGATCCACAAAAGAGCCAACGCTTTTATGAATGGCCATGTCCTCGTCAGGCAGATAATAGTAATCCTTGTAATCGTAGAAATAATGGTACAGAGTATCTCTCAGAAGAGGGACCTGAACAGTCAGTGTATCTTTGTCAAATTCGATATGAACAACAGGATTGAGTGTTTTAAACTCACCTTTAGGTTTGCTGTCCGGCAGGGGCTTTTTTCCGATGGGTGTTTTTGATTTCGTAATGGGATTATCATATGCTAATTTGACAGGGAATCTTAGCCCGTCGGACAGCTTGTCCGTAATGATGACGGATTTATCAGTAGTTGAAATGATCGGTGAACCGGGACGATAATCCGTGAAATACAGAAGTTTCGCGCAGCGGATGGTCCCAATCAGATCATCACTGTTATGTTTCAGTATTGTTTTTTGCAAAGAGTGCTTCTCGGAGTCGAGATGGGCGTATTTTTTTTGCATATAATCAGTGTAAAGCCGGATGCATTCCTTGCCCGAAATATCAGTACCTCTGTTAAAACCGAGATATCTTTCCATGGTTATCAGTTTGTTGTTTTCAACGGGAAACCTATTTTTGCAGGAAGCAACCCGTCTGTATATATCGAGATTCTCCAGTGATATCGACAGCATGGAATCAGGTGCATCTGTTGTGTCAGAATCGGATGGTTCAAACTGATCATTGTTATATGAGTGTAGCTGCGTATGTGATCGGAATGAAAACGGAGAGCTCAGCCCATAGTCGATATACTTTTTCTCGAGATAAGGGATGTCGAAGGTTGATCCGTTGTAGTGTGTAACTAACCGGCAATCCTCGAGGTATTCGGAAAAAGCATTCAGCAGGGAAAATTCACTATTGTAGTCATCGGCAAACCATTGCGTCAGGATAAATCGGTCGAATACGAGTCGTGCAGCTCCGATGAGATACACGTTTGAGATTTTGGGTGACAATCCGGTGGTTTCTATATCAAAAAAACACACATCTCTGACAGGACAGGGTATGAGATGGGCAAGTTCTTGTATATCGGCCTGTGTAAACGGCAATTCTGTTTGGAATATCTGCATGGTTACCTCGCATTATTTGTGTTTCACCGGAGATAAATGACGTTATCTTTTTACAATATATTGCGTTTTCTAACATCATATCATACTTTTTAATGTATTTCAATCACAAAAAAATATTGAAATCTGATTTTGCTTGTGCTATACTGTTTCTTGTGTGCAATTCTACATGGAAATATCAGAAACTCATGGTCATCAATCCGAATTTTTAATCCGAATCGTGTAGATCATGGAAATTCGTTTAAGTTGATACAGGTAACGGGAGTGTAAACGAAGGAGTCAGACATGGCGGTAAATCGCAAATTCTCACAGCTCAGGGGAAATCGTCGCCTTACCCATCTGAAGGGACTTGAGGGACGGGTGATCAGTTTCCGCAGCGGTTTCATCCGGGCTGTCATTATGTCGTTGCTGGTGATATTGCAGTTTGCGATCATAATTGCCGTTCCCATTTTGATCGGTCAGTTTTCATCTCTTTTTGTTTTACTGATGGAGGGGTGCGGCATTCTCGGAATCCTGCTGCTGACCAACGATAACCGCAGCATGTCCTATAAATTCGGCTGGCTCTCGATTATTGTCGCGCTGCCTATTGCGGGTATCATCATGTTTTTCATGTTTGGTCGCGTCGGCAAGCACAATCCGATCAATCGCCGTGTTTCCGAACGTTTTGCGGAAGTAAGCAAATATCTGGAATTTAATGATGAGATCGAGGCTGAGTTCCGAAAAAAGCACCCTGTTTCTTCGCGTATTTCCTCATATATGTCTGCAGAAGGCTCGCCGCTTTATCGTAATACCGAGATCCAATATTTTGAGATGGGTGAACTGGTACTCAATGATATTTTTGAGAAATTAGAGGGAGCGAAACGTTTTATTCTGCTTGAATTCTTTATTGTGGCGGAGGGAGCTATCTGGGACAAGCTGCATGATCTGTTGCTCCAAAAAAAAGAAGAGGGTATCGAGATCAAATTCCTGTTCGATGATTTCGGTGCGCTGATGAGGACGCCGACATCGTTTGCTTCGAGATTACGTGCGGAAGGCATAGATGTAGTCGTATTCAATCCCATCGGGCGCCACGTGAACAAGTTGTATATGAATTTCCGCACTCACCAGAAAATAGTTGTTGTTGACGGTGAGTAAGCATTTACGGGTGGATTTAATATCGCGGATGAGTATGCCAACCTCGTAGAGAGGTTCGGAGTTTGGAAGGATGCGGGAATCCGTATCTCGGGCGATGCGGTCTGGGGAATGACTGTGGCGTTCATGGAGATGTGGAACGCCAGTGTTGACGGATTCAAACTCGAGATGGATCGTTACCGGCCGCAAAAACCATCACCACAGAACAACAGTTATTGCCATGTTCTCAGAGATGGACCGGCGTTGGGACCCCGCAGTTTTTTCGGGACATTGTACAAACAGGTAATACAGTATTCCATGAAAAAGTTATACGTTACAACGCCTTATCTGATGCTGGAGGACGTCATGATTGATGCCCTGATAGAGGCGAAGGAGCGAGGCGTTGATGTACGAATAATAACACCGAATATCCCCGATAAAAAGCGTGTTAAAATGATGACTGAGTACAACTACGGGGTTTTGCTGAAAAATGACATCCGGATATATGAGTACACGCCCGGTTTCATACATACCAAGGTAATAATGAACGAGCATTGTGCCATTGCCGGAACGGTTAATATGGATTACAGGAGTTTTTACCTGCATTACGAGAACGGTGTCTGGGTGTATGACAGAAGATTTGTAAATCGTGTGGAAAAGGATTTTATGGAGACTCTCGAGGTCAGCCATGAAGTTACGCTTGAGGAGTGGAAGAATCGTCCGGCTGCCCGCAAATTCGCGCAGTACGTTCTGAAGGTGTTTGATTCGCTGGTATAAACAGAAAAGACATAATATCAGATGAGCCGATTTGATTGATTTTTTAAATATGATGGAATTAACAGGAAAATACAGCTTATAGAGGGAGTTTGGTTTGATAGCATTTGTAAAAGGCCGGCTGGAAAGCCGGTTAGAGGACAGGGTTATAATTGAGAACGGCGGTATCGGGTATGAGATTTATGTGCCGGGATCGGTTCTGGATCAACTACCACACGCCGGCGAGGAGATCAAACTGCATACATATCTGCATGTTCGTGAGGATGTAATGCAGTTGTACGGTTTTCTGACCGCAGATGCTCTGGCATTTTTCAAGATGCTGATAACTGTCAGCGGAATCGGACCGAAGGGAGCGCTCGGCATACTTTCCGTAATGGATGTCGATTCGCTGCGGTTCGCGATATTGGCCGGAGATTCCAAATCAATTTCCCGCGCGCCCGGCATAGGGAAGAAGACAGCTGAGAAAGTAGTCCTTGAACTTCGAGACAAGATCGATGCGGATGCATTTTTATCAGACAGCATATCGGATTCCGACATGTCACTTGGTGGTGCAGGCGCCTCAGCCGGCAGTGCTGCAACCGATGCCGCCAAGGATGCAATCGAGGCTCTGATTGCACTCGGCTATTCATCGACCGACGCCATGCGCGCCGTCCGCGCAGTCGCCACTGATGACGCTGATACCGAGTCGATTCTAAAGCTTGCACTTAAATCAATTTGAGCATTTATAATAGATCACCAGAGTGGCAGGAAAAACCTATGTTATATCCTGCAATACATCATCAAAGCAGCAGGATATATATAATTGATTTCTGTTGAATTCGGAGGGACTCGTTTTAACGTCGTTGCGCCGGCGAGGTTTTTTCGAGCCGTGCAACGCGACGTTAAAACAAGGCGGGAGCGGATCCCGGAGAATCAACAGAAATCCAAATAATATTCCTGCGGATGGAGTATCCAAATGGAAAAACGCATAATATCAACTGAAATAATCGAAGAGGACTACAAGATCGAAAACAGCCTCCGCCCGAAACTCCTGAGCGAGTACATCGGCCAGAGCAAGGCAAAGGAAACCCTCAAGGTCTATATCGACGCTGCCAAGGCGCGTGGCGAGGCTCTCGATCACGTTCTCCTTTATGGACCGCCGGGGCTCGGCAAAACCACACTTGCGGGAATAATTGCCAATGAGATGGATGTCGGAATCAAAATCACCTCCGGCCCGGCAATCGAAAAACCCGGCGACATGGCATCTATACTGAACAACCTGAACGAGGGCGACATACTTTTTGTTGATGAGATACATCGTCTGAATCGTCAGGTTGAGGAGGTAATGTATCCTGCAATGGAGGACTTTGGGATAGACATCGTCATAGGAAAAGGACCTTCGGCAAGATCTGTCCGGCTTGACCTGCCTCATTTCACACTGATCGGCGCGACTACCAGGGCGGGAATGCTTACGGCGCCGCTTCGCGACAGATTCGGAGTCATTCACAGGCTGGAATTCTATGATGATAAAGAACTTTCCGAGATAGTGCGCCGGTCCGCGCGCGTACTCAAGGTAAAAATTGATGAGGAGGGAGCACTCGCGATAGCACGCAGGTCGAGAGGGACGCCGCGTATTGCAAACCGCCTGTTGAAACGTGTGCGTGATTTTGCCCAGATACGTTTTGACGGTGACATAACAGCGGAGGTTGCTGACAAAACTCTTAACATACTGGAGGTTGACAAACTCGGACTAGACTCGGTTGACAGGAGTCTGTTGCGTGCCATGATAGAGAATTACGGCGGAGGGCCGGTCGGAATCGAGACAATTGCCGTCAGCATCGGAGAGGACGCAGGAACAATAGAGGATGTATATGAGCCGTTTTTGATTCAAAAAGGATTGCTGGCGCGAACACCGCGTGGTCGTGTTGTTACTGAAAAGGCATACGAAATAATCGGTCCGGTGACCAACCATCAGATGAAACTGGTGTAGCAACACTTTTTCGCAAACACAACTTATTTTTGACAAAAACTATTGACAACAACGCTAAAAAGCGGTAAAATATATCTAATTTTAAGTGCTGTGGGTAGTGCAGCAACGTAGAAATTTATTAAATATCAAAGGAGGTATTTATTAATGAAAGCAAAGAAGTTGCTTGCTCTCCTGCTTTGCGCCGTATTAGCCCTGGGGCTGGTTGCATGCGGAGAGGATGGAGGAGACAAAGGTAGCACAACAGACAGTGGCAGCAGCGCATCTTCAGATGCAGGAAGCAGTAGCGGTGGCGGCGGTAACAAAGTAGGTATCGCAATGCCGACCAAATCTCTTGAGAGATGGAACCGTGACGGCTCCTATCTTGAGGAGAAATTCAAGGAGAAGGGATTTGATGTTTCTCTTACCTATTCTGATAACAAAATCGATCAGCAGGTAAAGGATATCGAGGGACTTCTCGCTGACGGCGTTAACCTTCTCGTTATCGCAGCTATTGACGGTGAGTCACTTTCACAGGTGCTTGCTGATGCAAAGTCACAGGGTGTAAAGGTTATCTCATATGACCGTCTGATCATGAACACTGACGCAATCAGT
>JAGABX010000074.1 GCA_017614395.1 Eubacterium sp. | reverse complement strand
TATGTTACATAATTGTTACAGAAGAGAAATGATGTTACAAAAATCAAACAGAGTTTAGATTTGAAAAAGGGATATGTTCAAAAGGAGATTCAAAATGAGTTTTAAAAAGAGATTTGCAGTTGTTATGGCGTTGGCTGTTGCAGTAGCGGGAGTTGGAGTGAAACCTGCGGATGCAGCGGAGAGATCGAATGCAGCCTCCCCTACATTTATCGATGAGGCGGCACCGAGCGTGAGCGGATGTGTTGTCAGCGGATTTGCCGTATGTGACGGAATGGCTGTTCCTTCTGTTGAAAACATTATTGTTTTGCAGGGGTCAGAGGTTCCTATGACATCAGAGTCTAAAATCGCGCTGGATCAGGAGAAGGCAGCTGAGGAGGCTGAGAAGGAAGCACAGAAAATTGCCGACCAGAAAAAAGCGGCAAAGAAAAAGTATAAGAAGGCACTTAGACTGTTGGCTGCCATTGTTTATTGTGAGGCAGGAGGACAGTGCTACGCAGGTCGCCTCGCGGTGGCTGCGGTAGTCATGAACCGGGTTAAGTCCGGCGGATATCCCAATACAATTCATGGTGTGTTGTGGCAGCCGTACCAGTTCGGACCGATTCGTCAGGGCAAGATGGCCAGGGAACTCGGATATTATGATCAGGGATTGTATAAACAGCCGGAGCGCAGCGGCAGCCTGAAGGCAGCCAAGGATATTCTGGCAGGAAAATATACTGTTGTTTACAACGGTCGCAAGATTGACCTCAAGAAATACCACAATTTCAATGGTCATCTCAGCAACGCGAAGATACGTATCAGCGGCCACGATTTTGCGTGATAAAAAAACTTGTCAAACAAGCCTCTTTGTGATATGATAGTTCATATTGCAAGGAGGTTTTTTTATGGCTGAGATTGAGAATACTGAAAAAGAAGAGGTTGTTTCCAGGAATTTCATAGAAAATGAGATTGATAAGGATCTGGCAGAGGGTGTGTACGATCATGTTGTTACGAGATTTCCGCCCGAACCGAACGGTTATCTGCATATCGGACATGCCAAATCAATAGTTTTGAATGAGGGACTGGCAAAGGAATATAACGGTGTGTTTAACCTTCGGTTTGACGACACAAATCCGAGCAAGGAGGACACCTCGTTTGTGGAGTCCATCAGGGCTGATGTTGAATGGCTGTGTGGCGAAAAACCGCCGGTTTATTTTGCGTCTGATTATTTTGAGCAAATGTATGAATGCGCTGTGAAGCTCATAAAAAAAGGTCTTGCTTATGTATGTGACCTCACTGCGGATGAAATCCGGGAGTATCGCGGCACACTCACGGAACCGGGGAAAAACAGTCCGTACCGTGACCGCAGTATCGATGAAAATCTCGAACTTTTTGAAAAAATGAAAAACGGTGAATTTGCAGACGGTGAAAAAGTTCTTCGTGCGAAGATTGATATGGCGTCACCCAACATAAACATGCGCGATCCGATCATCTATCGTGTGGCGCATATGACACATCATAACACCGGTGATAAATGGTGTATTTATCCAATGTATGATTTCGCGCATCCGATTGAGGACGCAGTCGAGGGCGTGACGCACAGTATCTGTACTCTTGAGTTTGAGGATCACAGACCGTTGTACGACTGGGTGGTCAGAGAGTGCGAATTTGAGAATCCGCCCAGACAGATCGAATTCGCGAAAATGTATCTCACCAATGTTGTTACGGGCAAGCGTTATATTAAAAAGCTTGTCGAGGACGGCATTGTGGACGGATGGGATGATCCGCGTTTAGTGACTATAACCGCGCTCAGGCGCCGGGGTTACACGGCATCCTCAATCAGACGGTTTATGGAGCTCTCCGGTGTTTCCAAAGCCAACTCGTCATCGGATTTTGCCATGCTGGAGTATTGCATCCGTGAGGACCTGAAAATGAGCGAGAGCCGGATGATGGCAATACTTGATCCGATAAAGGTGATCATTGACAATTATCCGGAGGGCGAGATCGAGTATTTGGAGGTCCCTAATAACCAGGAAAATCCTGATTTGGGAACGAGACAGGTTCCTTTTGGGCGGGAGCTTTTTATTGAACGCGGAGATTTTATGATAGAGCCTCCGAAAAAGTATTTCCGACTTTTTCCCGGAAATGAAGTACGTCTGATGAGTGCTTATTTCGTGACGTGCGTCGGATACGAGACGGATGATGAGGGGAATGTGACTGAGGTGCATGTAACCTATGATCCCGAGACCAAGAGCGGTTCGGGATTTAACGGACGCAAGGTCAAGGGGACCATACACTGGGTTGAGGCAACCTCTGCGAAGCATGCGGAAATCAGACTGTATGAGAATATCGTTGATGAAGAGAAGGGTGTGTATAACAAGGACGGAAGCGTTAACGTGAATCCTGATTCGCTGACAGTATTGAAGGATTGCCCTATCGAGCCGGAGCTGGCGAATGCCAAACCCGGTGACAAATTCCAGTTTATGCGCACCGGCTTTTTCTGTGTTGACAGCAGGGATACTACACCTGAAAACATCGTATTTAACAGGATTGTTTCGTTGAAAAGTTCATATAGACCGGGGTGACGGAGCGGTTTTTTGAGGCATTGGCCGGCAATGAGTGTTCTGACTGTGGAAAAATGCCGATTTTTCAAGAAAACTCTTGCAAAATTATGAAAAATACGATATAATAAATAGTTGCGGAACATGTGTATTTTGATTGTTTGTTTTGAACAATCAGTCGATCATCTCGGGGTTGTCCGGAAGGGATGGCAATCCATGTGAGATAGAATAATAATTAGGAGGATCTTCATGGCGAATTTATTTGCGGGACTTGAGAATCTTGGTTTGAACGGGCTGGATTCAAATGATGTATTCAAGGAGGAGAAAAAGCAGGAGGTTGCTAAGGAAGAGAAGCATGAGCTGACCGAGGAGGAGAAGGAGGCTCGCGAAGAGGATTTCATTTTCGATAAAAGCTATACCTGTCCGGTTTGTGATCATGAATTTACAAGTAAAATGGTTCGTACCGGAAAGGTGCGTTTGATAGGAGCTGATGATGATCTCCGCCCTGTTTACCAGGATGTGGATTCGCTGAAATATGATGCGGTTCTTTGTCCTAAATGCGGTTATGCAGCACTGAATCGATATTTTAATTTTGTTATGAGCGCACAGGCCAAGGCAATTAAGGAAAACATTTCGGCTAATTTCACCTACCATCAGGAGGAGGGACGCATCTACAATTATGATGATGCTATCCTCCGTCACAAGATGGCGCTGGCTTGTACGGTTGTTAAACGTGGCAAGAGCAGTGAGAAAGCATATACCTGCCTGAAACTCGGCTGGCTCTGTCGCGGCAAGCGCGAACTCCTTATGAAGGGTGATGATTCACTCAAGGAGGAAATAGCATCATTGGCCGAGGAGGAGAAGGAGTGTTTGCAGCAGGCTTTTGCGGGGTTCAAGGATGCCTTCAGTAAAGAGGATTTTCCGATGTGCGGCATGGATCAGCATACAATGATGTATCTGCTGGCAGAGCTTGCATATCGTACAGGAAATGAGAGTGACGCGAAATTCTATGTATCCAAGGTTCTGACGGCGCGCGATGCTAATTCGAGGATCAAAAACAAGGCTCTGGACCTCAAGGAGAAACTGCAGGGTAATGCCTGACGTAAAGTGAGTGAGATTCAATGAAACAGGTAAAGATCAGAATTGCAATATGCCTGATATCGGCGCTGGTGTTTGGAAACATCGGCGCTTGTTATCATACTGTTTCATATGCTGCGGAGACGTACGGGCTCACTCCTGAGGTGGGGGATTCGCGTTTGGATTCCTACGTGGGCGATGATACTCTCGCAAAGGATCACTTTATTACCGGACGTGTTTCCGAAGCCGACGGGAAACCGGCTGTCGGTCAGACTGTCCGCGTTGAAAAGCAGATACAGTATCATCCGGATTACAATATGACCAGGTCTGCATGGGTGACTTACGGAACGGCTGTTACTGATTCAAGCGGCGAGTACAGTATTCCGGTTGCGGGATACAGGGTATACCGTGTTGCGCTCGGTGGATCGCTCTCGACACATTCCGAGCCTGTTTGGGTTAACGATATGGATGCAACGCTTAATCTGAGGATTGATTTTTGCGCGTTGCAGGGAATTGTGAAAAACGAAAGCGGGATGGCTGTTCCGGAGATGGCTGTCACTTTGCAGAAAATAGGAGATGTCAGTCAGACAGAACTTTTGGAAACCGATATTTCAGAAATGACATTTGCTGATACTGTAACCGGAGCTTCCGCAACATTGGATCCGGTTGAGGAGAGTATTTATGACGGTGATATGGCATCTGTTTTTACGGATGCGGAAGGCGTGTTTACATTCGCTGATATTCCGTGTGGAATATACCGCATAATGATAGGACGCGCGGGAATAATCACTGAGACCAAACTGATTGAGCATGATGATTTTGCCCTGTTATCCGTAACAGAGGATCAGGCGTTGATAGAGCAGTACCGTGACGGCGTTTTAGATGATACGGTGGACGTGGTCACGGAGGATTACGGCACAGAATTGGATCTGCCGGGGAATCTGTTGCCGACGCCGACGCCGAAATCCGATGAGTCGCTGATACCGAATATGAACGGAGCGAGACTGTTCCCGGGCAAAACAGTTTATACTGATTATGCGTATACTTTAGAGGATTTTGCAAGAGTTGAGTACAATGCCGTTCCTCGTGTTTCATACGAGACATATCTGTCATTACTCGATCCGGATTTGGATACGACCAAAAACATGAAATATCTCCGTGTTGATGAATATCGTCCGGTTAATGAGCAGGCGTTCATCAACCTGTATCAGTCGATGATCGAGTCATATTGTCGCGCTACCGGCAGGGATCCTTCCGAAAGTGTTCTGTACGGCAAGGGAGATGTTATCCTGAAATCCGCGAAAAAGTATAAGATCGATCCGGTTTTCCTCGCGACACAGACGTTCCACGAGTCGGCATACGGTACCAGCCGTTTGGCATCGGGTATTACGATAACTCAGGTTGCAGTAGAGGGATATCCGAGGGATAATCACGGACATTTCATTACCAGAGCGCTTGAGACACCGGCTACTGTATATAACCTGTATGGAATAAAGGCTTATGATTCCGATCCTATAGTAGGCGGAACCTCATACGCATACTACAGCGGATGGACATCGCCAAAGGCGGCTATCGAGGGCGCAGCGGCTTATCTCGCATCGAATTATATTCATGGGGAGTATCAGCAGAATACACCGTTCAAGATCAGATTTACTTTCCGTGAAACGATATGGCACCAGTACGCGACCGGGCCGACCTATGCGGAGGATCTCGCCCGTTACATGATAACGATGGCAGGAGTTTACTCCGTTAAGGCAACATTCACCTATGATCTGCCCCGCTACCGGGAGCCGATAGTGGTGGAGGAGCCGGACACAATAGATTAATAGAAGATTTCTGTAAAACAATTAGTGGATCAGAATAACTACTTTTGGTGAGGGCGTGAACGTGCCCCGAACGAAAGTAGTTATTCTGATCCACGGTTGTATAATATGTCTTAAATATATTCAGATTGATTTTTTTCCGAAACGTTTCTGATACGTAGGAGACTCAAAGAAGTTATCAATCGAGCGAACCAGCAGTCTCGGCGACATGGATTTGAGCAGATAGCTCTCAATGTTGAGCTTGGCAGCCTTCATGACGTGTTCCTTGTCGCTTTTGGAGGTCAGAAACATGATCGGTATATCTTTGATCGTCGGTTCGGATCTGAGCATTTCCAAAACCTGCATGCCGTCAACGATCGGCATCTCCACATCGAGCAATATCAGATCGACACGCTCCTTTACGAGAAACGTGATCGCGCTCATGCCGGAATTGCACATATAGACGTCGTAGCGCTGCAACAGTGATTTTTGCAGGGAGTGGAGAGAAGCGGGAGTATCATCTACGATGAGGATTCTTTTTTTAGTCTCGCCGCCTTCCTCGTCTGCAATAATGCGGTTCATGTCAGAAACAAGTTGCTGTACGTTGATAGGACGCGGATAAGTCTTGGTGATGATATCCTGAGGGATGAACTGATAGATATCCTGCAGTTCGTCGTCATGCCCGATGATGAGGAATCTCGGGTTGTTCATCAGCACATTTTCCTTGATGAACGAGTACTGGTCACGAAACTCCTTACCGACGTTCTGCTCATCGAGATACAGAATCCAAAAGGGTTGCAGCACGCCGATACGGCGGATTTCCTCCTCAGCCATAGTAACACGCTGGGTCTTGTAGCCCTCATGCTCCAAACCGTTTGAGATGGCATTGTACATAAAGCTTTTTACATTGCCTATCAACAATACTTCCTTTTCCATAATGAACTCCTTTGTCTAAAGTCTTTTTATTTAATATGAATTATTTGTAAAGCCGGTCATGCGTTGACATCAGGTGTGTTTTTAAACCATTCGAGTATGGCGTCACGGTCAACGTTTCGGATCATCTTGTACATTATATCATACTTTGCCTGCTGTTCACAAGTCAAATTATAATTTTTTAACATTTTCAATACTTCTTCGGCGTTTCCAAAATCAAATGAATCGATCAGTTCACGCACGGAGCCGAATGCGTCCGCAAACATTTCCGGAGAGATCGGCTCGTCACTGCCGGTTTGTTCATCAGCGGCCCGGCGGGCTTCGATAAACGGTTTCAGCTTCTCCTGATAACTCTCATAGAGATCCAGCAGTGCGTCGGTTTTTGCATCGATTTCCTCGGCGTTTTCATTATCTCCGCATTGCTCGAGATAGCGCGCGTCCTCGGAGAGCTGCATCGCACCGATGAGGCGGGCGGTGCTCTTTAATGCGTGTACCTGTATCGTGTAGTTCCGGTAGTCTTTGTCAAGCCAGTATTGTTCAATCTCTCCCGGTTTGGTCTCCATCGACTGAACAAAATCGGACATGGCGTCTATGAGTGTTTCATCATCAACGCAGTTTTCAATCGCAATGCTATAGTCTATTCCCTCGAGATGAGTGAGAATCTCATGCATCAACTGATCCTCACCCTGTTCATCTGATGAATCAGGTTCTGCTGATATGACTCTGTCATCGTCAGAAGATGAGAATGATGATGTGTTATCGGAATTATCCTCTGTGTCATCGTATGAGGAGTCGTAGGACTGCAGTTCCACTAAATCCTTCGGTAAATATTCGATCAGCAGGTTTTCCAACTCTACACTGTCGATCGGTTTTGACAGATAGTCGGTGAAACCGGCGTTGATATAGAGTTCCCTTGCGCCTGCGATAGCGTTTGCAGTCAGCGCGATATACGGTATATTCCTGTTTGGATTATTCGTCAGTTCCTTTATATTGATGAGTGTCTCGATTCCGTCCATTTTCGGCATGCGATGATCGAGGAATACAATGTCATAGCTGCTTTTTTTGATAAGCTCAATCGCGGTTTTGCCGCTGAGAGCGGTATCAATCTGGATATCTGTCTTTTTCAAAAGTCCCTTGAACACTGTCAGGTTAACCTTCATATCGTCTACGATCAGAACTCTTGCAGCAGGAGCGCGGAGCTTCTCGTGATACTTTTTCTGATCCTTCATCGATTTTGCGTACATGGTGTTGTAATCACCGATAGGAGTCCAGTTGATTACGCCCTGATGAACGCCGAATGAGAAATCGGAACCGCGTCCGTAGATGGAATGCACCTCCAGCCTGGTTCCCATCAGTGCGAGGAGCCTGTTTACGATATTCATTCCAAGGCCGGTTCCCTCGATGTTGCGGTTCTTTTTCTCGTCGAAACGCGAGAAACGATCGTAGAGATGAGCTAAATCCTCCTCCTTCATACCGATTCCGGTGTCGATGACCTGGAATTTCAGGAGGATTGAACCGCGGTTGACGGTCTCATAATCGACGTTGAGTGTTATGGAACCCGTTTCGGTGTATTTAACCGCGTTTGTCAACAGGTTTAGTACGCATTGCTTGATGCGGATCTCGTCTCCGAACAGTACGTGCGGGAGAGTATCATTTACATTAACAAAAAGGTTGAGGTTTTTCTCTCTTGCTCTCGATGTGATCATATTGACAAGATCACTGATGGAAGAGGAGAGGTCGTATTCAACCGGGATGATCTTCAACCGGTCCGCATCGAGCCTTGAGGAGTCTAACAGGTCGTTGACCAGACTGAGAAGCGTTCGCGAGGAGTCCTTGATCTCGTTGGCGTAACGCTCGATTTGTTTATCGTTGGTTTCACGGATGATGATCTCGTTCATGCCCATGATTGCATTGATAGGAGTGCGGATCTCGTGAGATACCGTTGACAGGAACGAGCTTTGCGCATCGTTGGAGGCCTTGGCTACGAGCAGCTCATTAAAGACTATAATACTCTGACTTAGGTCGCTTCGAAGTATCTGTGTGTGTATAAGAAGATATGTTACGAGCAGCAGTATTACGATAGCCATCAGGACAAGGAGTGAGTTCTGTTCCAGTTTTGTGCCTGATTCCTCCGCTGACCGGATTTTGTCGGTGGTGTTCAAAAGCCGCTCAAACAGGGTGTCATTGTTGTTATGTATGGTATTGTATTCAGTATCGAGGCTCTGCATGTTTATGATAGAGTCTCTGGTGGCGGATATGAGTTCAAATGCCTGACTCAGTTCGGGATGTTCAAAAATGGCTACGCGCAGTCGCTGCTCCAATGATCGTATGGTTCCGTAGATGGCCCAGCGAGTCATATTGGTCTGGCGGCCCTCCATCACGGCGGTGGTGTAGTCGGATACGGATGTGTTCAGGGCGTGCAGAGTGTCGAGATATGACTGGGCATCGGGAAACGCTGCTTCCATTTCCTTGCTGAGCCCGACAATATATGAATAAAGTTTGTTCTCGTTTTCAGTGTATTGCAGATAATAACCCTGTGTGGTTGTAAATCCCCGGACAGAACTGATTTCGGACATGTTGTCATAGTTTTCCGAAAGCCTGTCTATGTCGCGCGACAGATTATGGATGTCATTTTGTTTGTCCGGGGAGATCAGCTTTTCCAACGCGTTGTTGGCTGCTTCACGCATTTTGTTAAAATATTCCTGTGTTTCCAACAGGTTTTCCTGTGAACTGTAGAAGCTTTTATTCAGGGAACTGATCTCATACTGACAATTGGAAATGATATTCATCTGATTGAGGACGTAATTGTTTGTATTCGAGCGCCACAATGTGAGAAGCGCTAACAGTCCTATCAGAAAAAGAGCGGCGACGGCAGCAAAACCAAGCAGGCGAATCTGCCCGCGTATTTTTTTTAAAAAGCTGTCGTTGGCTGTCAGGTCAGCCATATCCTTTTTTTCTCTCAAAAGCTGCTCCTTTTTACATATTTATGTTAATATCATCCAAGTTGGTATAATCCTCTATGTTTTCCTCGATACTGTCAAGCTGTTTGGAACGGCGCAGGATAGCCCGGCAAAGAATTATCATCAGGAAAACCGAAAGAGCAATGATAGCTGACGAAATAATCAGATACACAATTTTCAGGTTTCCGGTTCCCAGAGTCAGTGAACTCTCGGCTATCGTGGATGTGACTCGAAAACCGTTGCTGCAGGTATCCGAGGCAATTATCTGGCCTCGCATTTCCATCGAGGTGTGGGTTGAGGACTCGATTGTCTGGGCGAGATCTCCGTTCAGGACTCCGTTTATGGATTCGTCTTTGTCTCCGGAGTAGATAACGTGATGATCCTTGGTTGATATATGCAGAGTGAGATCATAGTTTTCCTCCGCATCGTAGAAGATAGGATTCATTGATTCGCAGAGTATTGAAATCAATACCAGTGATCCGGAATTAATTGATTTTGCGAAATATATTCGCGAATAGTCGTTGTTCTCACCGATAAAAAAGTTCTGGGCGTCTCGTTCGCCTGTGTCCTTGAAAGAGTCATAGATAGAGTCGCTGTAGAGTTCCTGTGTGCGCGCGTCGAGCTGTCCGAGATACGAACTGTCCTTGAATATAATACAGCAGTCGCAGAAATCATCAAGAGCGGAATAGAGAGCGAGGCTCTGTCCTATGGAAACCTCTGTGGCAGCCTGCTCCTGTTTGGACAGAGTACTCTCCAAACGATTGTATGAACTGATCACGGAGTCTGATGCTATCTGATTGCCTATGCGCATCATACGATCAAACCGTCCGTCCATGTTTTCCATGATTTCACGGTTGGTGGAAGTGAGCATGGTCGATGCCGTAGATGAAAGCATCCGGTCTAAGCGAAGAAAATTGCCGATAAAAGCAAATAATATCTGGGCTATGATCAAAACACCTCCCAGCAAACCGATAGGCACCAGGAATCGTTTGGTGGTATCTTTCATGGGAAAACCTCCGTTGATTAAGAATACAAAGTACATATATTCACAATATACATAGGAAACATTTTACTACATATCATCAAAAAAGTCAATTATGACAGTAAAAAGTAGATGCTTTTTGTAAAAAAATGAGAATAAACGAGTTATAAAGAGAATTAAAGAGAAAATTGTGGAAAACTATGCAATATCCGACACATCACATGTTGCATTTTTTTATTTAGATGCTATGATATGTATTGTGTTTAGCACTCGAAACGAATGAGTGCTAACAAAACGACTAAAGAAAAATCATTTATCAGAAAGGAAGGATCAATCATGAAATTAGTACCTTTGGCTGACCGCGTGGTTTTGAAGCAGTTAGACGCGGAAGAAAAAACAAAGTCCGGAATCGTTTTGCCGGGCTCGGCACAGGAGAAGCCGCAGCAGGCTGAGGTTGTAGCAGTCGGACCGGGCGGTGTTGTAGACGGCAAGGAAGTGAAAATGGAAGTGAAAAAGGGCGATCAGGTTATCTATTCACGTTATTCAGGCACAGATGTAAAACTGGATGGTGAGGAATATGTGATCGTTCGTCAGAGTGATATATTGGCAGTAGTTAAATAATAAGAGGGAGGTTGAATAACCATGGCTAAGGAAATCAAATACGGCGCAGAGGCGAGAGCAGCGCTTGAGAGTGGCGTTAATCAGCTGTCTGATACGGTTCGTGTTACACTCGGACCGAAAGGAAGAAATGTAGTTTTGGACAAATCTTACGGCGCGCCGCTGATCACAAACGACGGCGTGACAATCGCCAAGGAGATTGAGTTAGAGGATGCTTTTGAAAACATGGGCGCGCAGCTCGTCAAGGAGGTTGCGACCAAGACAAATGACGTTGCCGGTGACGGAACAACAACCGCAACGGTTTTGGCACAGGCAATGATCAATGAGGGAATGAAAAACCTCGCTGCCGGCGCTAACCCGATCATTCTTCGCAAGGGTATGAAAAAGGCTACGGATGCAGCTGTTGAGTCTATCAAGAAGATGAGCGCAAAACTGAACGGGAAGGAGCAGATCGCAAAGGTTGCCGCTATTTCTGCAGGTGACGAGGAAGTAGGTCAGATGGTTGCTGACGCTATGGACAAGGTAACCGGTGACGGCGTAATCACCATCGAGGAGTCCAAGACAATGAAAACCGAGCTTGAACTCGTTGAAGGAATGCAGTTCGATCGTGGTTATGTTTCCGCTTATATGTGCACCAACATGGACAAGATGGAGGCAGAGCTTGAGGATCCGTACATCCTGATCACTGATAAAAAGATTTCTAATATCCAGGATATCCTGCCTCTCCTTGAGCAGGTGGTACAGCAGGGCGCAAGGCTCCTCATCATTGCAGAGGATGTTGAGGGCGAGGCTCTTTCAACTCTTGTTATTAACAAACTGCGTGGCACATTCAATGTTGTTGCAGTAAAGGCACCGGGTTATGGTGATCGTCGTAAGGAGATGCTGAAGGAT
>JAGABX010000006.1 GCA_017614395.1 Eubacterium sp. | reverse complement strand
GCGCACGAAAAAACAGCCGCTTCCGTTCACTACATCCACATTGCAGCAGGAGTGTTCAAAGCAGTTGAACTTTCCGACGCGTAAAACCATGCAGGTTGCCCAGCAGTTATACGAGGGAGTAACGGTGAAGGGTCATGGAACCATCGGATTGATAACATATCTGCGTACGGACTCCACCCGTATTTCAGATGAGGCCGATGCGGCCTGCAAGAAATATATTCGTGAGGTCCATGGGGATGAGTATGTTGTCGGAGGAGCGCAGGTAACAAAACAGGGGAAAAACATTCAGGATGCCCATGAGGCGATACGTCCGACATATGTTGATCTCACACCGGCCGAGGTCAAGGATTCATTATCACGTGACCAGTTTCGTCTGTATCAGCTGATTTGGAAGAGATTTGTTGCGAGCCGGATGAGCGCGGCGCGTTTTGAGACAGTAACAGTAAAGATTGAGGGCAATGGACACAGGTTTACGTCCGCGGGATCGAAACTTGTATTTCCGGGCTTTTTATCAGTGTATCAGGATGAGGACAAAGCTGAGAATAACACTGTTTTGATGAAGATTAAGGAAAACTCGAAACTGGTTCTCGAAAAACTCCGTGATGAGCAGCATTTCACACAGCCTCCGGCGCATTTTACCGAGGCGTCGCTCGTCAAGGCTCTGGAGGAACTCGGAATCGGTCGTCCGTCAACATATGCGCCCACAATCACGACGCTGATTTCGCGCCGTTATGTGACGAAGGAGAAAAAGAACATATTCCTGACGGAGTTGGGAGAAGTAGTAAACAGGATCATGGTTGATGAATTCCCGAGTATTGTTGATGTGAATTTTACGGCAACCATGGAGGCGCTGCTCGACGGGATTGCCGATGGCAATGTGGAGTGGAAAACGGTAATACGAAATTTCTATCCCGATCTCAAGGAGGCTGTGGATCGCGCGGAGGAAGCACTCGAAAAGGTTGAGATTCATGACGAAGTGACCGATATACAATGTGAGAATTGCGGACGAAACATGGTCATAAAATACGGGCCTCACGGCAGATTTTTGGCATGCCCGGGATTTCCGGAATGCAAGAATACCAAACCGTATTTTGAAAAAATCGGTGTAAAGTGTCCGAAATGCGGTGGAGAAATCGTGATCAGACGCACGAAAAAGGGCAGGCCGTATTATGGATGTGAGAATAATCCCGATTGCGAAGTGATGACATGGCAGCGTCCGTCAGGGAAAATATGTCCTAAATGCGGAAATATGCTTCTTCACAAAGGCAACAAATTATCCTGCGCTGACGAAACATGCGGTTATACCGAGGAAAAAGAGGATGAGGAGGCATGACCTGCTCATTTGATTGATTTATCTCTTGTCAAGTGAGGCATTATGTGATAGAATAAAACTAAGTACACGATTTTGTGAGGGAAACAGGGGCATAGTATGAGTATAGAGTTATTGGATCGTACCAGGAAGATAAATCATCTGTTGTCTGAGTCGTCCGGAGATAAGGTTGCTTTTTCAGACATATGCGAGATGATGGGCTCTTTCCTGCATTCCAGTGTATATGTGATCAGCAGGCGTGGCAAGGTTTTGGGAGTATACCGCCATCCGGATATCCGCGCAATTGCAGGATTCGAGGACACGCAGGTAGGTTCATGTGCGGAGGAAAGGCTGAATGAACGGTTTTTGAGTGTCCTTTCGACCAAGGAAAATGTCAACCTGGAGACTTTGGGACTTGATGAGTATGAGGCGGAGGGTCTGACAGCGATGATAGCGCCGATTTTGGTAAACGGCGACAGGCTCGGCACCTTTTTCCTGTATAGGGAGGAAAAAACCTACAGAATCGATGATATAATACTATGCGAGTCTTCGAATATGATCATAGGTTTGGTCATGACGACATCACTGTTGGCGGAGACAGGCGAGGAGTTGAATAAACGGGAGGCGATATCCTCAGCGATACGCACACTGTCGGAACTCGAACAGCGATCGGTTGCAGCCGTGATCCACTCGCTGGGAGGCATGAGCGGACAGGTGATAACATCGCAGCTTGCGACGAAATATCATGTGACTCGTTCGGTTATGGTGAATGCTCTTCGAAAACTCGAGAGCGCGCGGCTGATACGGACACAGTCTGCGGGTGTCAAGGGTACGAGGATAGAGGTGCTGAACGATATCGCATATGATGAGTTTGAGCGGATTTTCAAAGAGAAATGGAATTCATAAACGCAAACGGAATTGTGACTTTTCATGATGCCTTTTGCGTTTTTGTGAGATTATACTATAATGTGAGAAAGGAGGAACGGTATGATTCTTTCGGGAGCTTATAATTATGTGAATGTCCTCGACAAGGCAGCGGACGCCAGTTGGAAGAGGAACGACGTGTTGGCAAACAATATAGCAAATGCCGATACGCCGGGGTATAAGCGCAAGGATGTGCAGTTCGAAACCTATCTCATAGGAGCGATCGGGGGGACGGATAACCTCGACAGGGAAATCGCCAACATGGATCTGGATGATATCAACGCGACGACTTACACTGAACAGGCGGGTTTGAGTTACCGCATGGATGGCAACAATGTTGATATTACGACAGAAAATGTGGAACTTGCGAAAAATCAGATCCGCTACAATACGCTGATGAATTCGATCAATCATGAATTTCAGGAGCTGAAGGCGGCAATCAGCGGTGGCGGAAAGTGACATCGGTAGTCAGGAAGGAGTGTTAGTATATGTCTGTATTCGGAGCATTTGACGTCAGCGCGACCGGATTGACGGCGCAGCAGCTGCGTATGGACACGATATCGGAGAATATCGCGAATGTAAATACGACCAGGGATGGTAAGGGTAATGTATACAAAAGAAAAATGGTAGTATTTGAGGAAAAAGCATATCCTACCTTCAAGGAAACGCTCGGATTGGCAGGACAGTACATAGGGAAGGGAGTTAAGGTTACCCGAATTGTTGAGGATCCGAGTGAGGGCGCATTGGTGTATGATCCGTCACATCCGGATGCGAATGAGGATGGATATGTTATGTACCCGAACGTTAATACGGTAACTGAAATGACAAACATGATTGACGCGACGAGAGCGTATGAAGCAAATGTTACCATGCTGAATGCTTCCAAAAGTATGGCAACACGTGCTCTCAGCATAGGTCAGTAATACACGGAGGAATGACGGATGAATATTATGAACCTGTCAGCGATTAACGGTCTTGAGAGTGTCAGCCGTTATGAGAAAACGTCCAATCCTCTGCAGCCGGAGACGCGCGCGGAGAGGACGAACAGTTTTGATGCGCTTTTGAACTCGGCGATGGGAATGATCACTGAGACTAATGATTATTCCAACAAGGCCGAGGAGGAGAAGATCAAGTTTGCCACGGGTGAATCGGACAATCTGCATGATCTGATGATCGCCCAGCAAAAAGCATCTATATCACTTCAGTATACTGCTGCGGTGAAAAACACTGTCGTGGAAGCTTATAAGACAATAATGAACATGCAATTCTAAGGTTAAGAAGAGGACTCTGTTATGATGGACCGGCTCATTGCGATTCGGGACAAATTGCTTGATTTCTGGAATCGCTATACGACAAAACAGAAGACTATTATCATCTGCGTGACGCTCGCGATCTTTTTCGCGATCGTCCTTTTGGCGTATTTTATGACCCGTCCGGTTTATGTGGATCTGATAACTCTGAATTCCGAGGCTGCAAGTACATTCCGTGAGCAGCTGGACGACGCGGGAGTTGATTACGAGGATGAAGCGGTATCCACTGACCGCGTGAAATTCCTTGTTGAGCAGAGCCAGTATTCCGATGCGGTTGTGGTAATGGGCGCAAATCAGGTTACTGATGAGACAGGCATGTCATGGAAGGATGCTCTTGAGGAGGATATGACCACCACCTCGCAGATACGCACGACTAAGATTAATCTTGCACTGCAGGCGTCTATCCGTTCGGGACTGCTGACTTTTGACGGAGTGGAGGATGCCACAGTATTTTTGGACAGCCCCAAGGATGATATGACTATTTTTTCCGAGGGAACAGAGAGCTCCGTCAGCGCATGTCTGAAACTGAAACAGGGCTACGAGATGAGCCAGGATGTTGCGATGGGCATAGCATATTATATCGCAAATGCCGTCGGGAACAAATCAACTGACAATATCGTGATAACTGATACGGCGGGTAATCTTCTCTACGGCAGCAAGGAGGATAATACTCTGGGTGGTTCTGTTACGGGAAATGCTGACTACCGCGAAAAGCTCCAGAATACTTTTGCAAAAAATGTTGAGACCATGCTTCGCAAGGCGGGTTGGGATGATGTTGAGATCGGCAAGAGCCATATTGTTTTCAATATGGACAAGATCACTGAACTAGTTAAAACATATACGGCAAATGAGGGCATGGAGCAGGGACTTTATTCCCATTCCTACAACTACAAATCAACCGGCCAGTCCGGCAGCGGAGGTATCCCTGGTACTGATTCGAACGGTGATCTGACGGATTATCCTATCGTAGGAACCGGTTCGACAAACACTGAAACGACTCTCGATAAATATGATTATCTGCCGAACGAAACTGTCAGAAATATTGAGTATGAGGTAGGCGCGGTAAAACCTGATGAATCATCAATAGGAATAATACTGACGCATTATAATGTCATTCATGAAGAAAGCCTGCAGGAACAGGGCTTGCTTGATGATACAACCTTTGAGACCTATGTTGAGCAGAACGGCGCGGCGACGCAGATTGATCTGCCGAACAGGGACGAACTTATCGAGCTTGTGAGCGCAGCAACCGGTATCGCTACCGGAAATATTGACATAATGGCATATGACATGCCGGTTTATGAAGCGGCTGAGGAAGGATCGTTCTTTGATAATATCACGAATTATCTGATGGTGATTCTGACGGTATTGATTGCATTGCTGTTGATTTTTGTGATAATCCGCGGAACATCACCTATAGAGGTTACGGAGACAGAGCCGGAACTGTCGGTGGAGGATTTGTTGGATACTACGAGAGAAGATCGTACGACGCTCGAGGAGATTGAGCTTGAGGATAAGTCGGAAACCAGAATCATGATAGAAAAATTTGTTGATGAAAATCCGGAGGCGGTAGCTCTGTTGCTGCGTAACTGGATCAATGAAGATTGGGGAGGAGTATAAATGGCTCAGCAAGCTCCTGCAGTTACTGAATTGGATGGCATTCAAAAAGCCGCAATTCTGTTGATTACGATAGGCCCTGAGAAGGCTGCTACTGTTTTTAAGCATCTCAAAGAGGATGAGATCGAGCAGCTGACTCTTGAAATAGCAAACACCCGCAGTGTGTCTCCTACCCAGAAGGAGGCTGTCCTTAATGAGTTCTATGAGGTGTGTCTGGCGCAGCAGTATATCGCCGAGGGTGGTATCGGTTACGCCAAGGAATTGTTGCAGAAATCCCTGGGTGATGATAAGGCTGCACAGGTTCTCGGTAAACTCACTGCATCACTTCAGGTGCGTCCGTTTGAGTTTATCCGCAAGACAGAGGCTTCTCAGATACTGAACTTTATCCAGGATGAGCATCCGCAGACTATCGCATTGATCCTGTCATACCTTTCTCCACAGCAGGCGGCGGCGATCATCTCTGCGTTGACACCGGATAAACAGACTGATGTTGCAAAACGTATCGCCATGATGGATCGTACCTCGCCGGACGTTATCAAAGAGGTGGAGAATATATTGGAGCAGAAACTGTCCTCCCTGGTCAGCCAGGATTACACTATTGTCGGTGGTGTGGATTCGGTTGTCGAGGTGTTGAATACTGTCGATCGTGGTACAGAAAAACACATCATGGAGAATTTGGAGATCGAGGAACCGGAACTCGCCGACGAGATCAGAAAAAAGATGTTCGTGTTCGAGGATATCCTCATGCTGGACGACCGTTCCATTCAGCGTGTGCTGCGTGAGGTTGAAAACTCAGAACTTGCCGTTGCGTTGAAAAATGCGAACGAGGAGGTTCAGAACGTCATATTCAACAATATGTCCTCGCGTCTTGCAGATATGATCCGTGAGGATATGGAATACATGGGCCCTGTGCGTCTGAAGGATGTTGAGGAGGCACAGCAGAAGATCGTTAACGTTATCCGCAAACTTGAGGATAGCGCTGAGATTGTTATTTCCCGTGGTGGAGGTGACGAGATTATTGTCTAATATTGTTAAGTACCCGTTTGTAAATATGCAAGGGAAGGAAGCCCGGACGATCTCTTATGAGAAGCCGGGCGAATTTACTACTCTCGAGACCCCTAAAAAGGTCTATGTGCGTGATGCGGCCGAGGTTGATGATGAGTTGGAAAAAGGATTTTCCATTGAGGATATATTTCGTATCGGTGTGCCTGTGAAAAAGGTTGGCGGCGACAGGGAAGAGCCTGGTGACGGCTTTTCCGAAGGGCTTCCCGTGACGGATATTACTGAGGAGGTTCAGGAAACCATCGATTCGGCAAAGGAACAGGCAGACAAAATTGTTGATGATGCCAGGGGACAGGCTGATCAGATTGTGATTGATGCAAGACGGCAGGCGGATGATGTCCGCGCTCAGGCTCATGCAGAAGGATATGAGGCAGGTCACGAAGAGGGATTGCAGGCAGCGGAGGCTGAGGTCTCTGCCATGCGTCAGCAGATAGAGTCTGAGAGACAGTCCCTGCAGGCCGAGTATGACAGTATGATCAGCGAGCTTGAACCTCAGTTCGCCGGCGTTGTAATGGAGCTGATGGAGAAACTGACCGGTGTGGTGATGAGAGAAAACGAAGATGTTATTCTGCACCTGATCAGAGCCGGTCTGAAGGATGTCAGAAAAAACGCAGAGCGGATCATAATACGTGTTTCGCCTGATGATTCATTGATCGCGGAGACTCATAAAAATGAGCTTGTCGAGGAAATGGGTGGCGATGTTACAATTGAGATCCAGCCTCAGGAGGGCATGGAGCCGAATGAGTGCATGATAGAGACGGATAATCAGATGCTTGACGCCGGCATACGCACCCAGCTTGACAACCTGACTGCAGCGATCAGGATGCTGACATAATGTAGCGCCGGCGGAGAATAAAAATCGTAGCGACGGACGCGATCGGACATTTCGTAGCGCGAGCGCAATCGGAGCTTTTCTCACGACTCGCAAGCTCGCTGTGAGAAAACTCCTGCCGCTCGCGCGGGGACATTGGTGATAATGCGTCCGTGCTACCGTGTGCTGATTCGGCATTTCGTAGCGCGAGCACTGATGTGCAGATAATAGTTTTGGTAGGTAAGCAATTATGGGGGCTATGCCATTAAATATTTCAAAATACCATGCATTGGTTGACCGGAGTTATGTCAAGGCACTGGGGAAGGTGGCGAAGGTGGTCGGGCTGACTGTGGAGTCAATCGGACCGGAGGCGAAGTTAAATGATCTTTGCCTGATTCATTCTGCGTCCCGTGAGGAACCGGTGAAGGCTGAGGTGGTGGGATTTCGTGACGACAGAGTTCTGCTCATGCCTTATGATGCGGTAGAGGGTGTAGGACTCGGTAGTTTTGTTGAGAATACAGGCGCTCCGCTGACTGTTGCCGTGACAGATGACCTGCTCGGACAGTCTTTGGACGGAGTCGGGAATCCAATGTCATTTGAGGGGCTGCCGGAGGGGGCGCCCCGTTATTCTGTAGAGGCTGATCCGCCTGACCCACTGGCGCGAGAGATTATCACAGATGCGCTTCCGCTGGGGGTAAAGGCGGTCGACGGACTGATAACAGTCGGCAAGGGCCAACGTATCGGTATTTTTGCCGGCTCCGGAGTAGGAAAAAGCACTTTGATGGGTATGTTTGCCCGTAATACAAAGGCTGACATAAATGTGATCGCACTAATAGGAGAGCGCGGTCGTGAGGTCAGAGAGTTTATTGAGAGGGATTTGGGTCCTGAAGGAATGAAACGGTCTGTAGTTGTTATCGCAACCTCCGACAGACCGGCGCTCATTCGCAACAAGGCCGCTAAAACGGCAACTGCCATTGCTGAATATTTTCGTGACCGGGGGAAGGATGTTCTCCTGATGATGGATAACCTGACACGTTTTTCCATGGCGCAGCGAGAGATAGGACTTGCATCGGGCGAACCGCCGGTATCACGTGGGTATCCGCCGAGTGTTTATTCGGAAATGCCGAAGTTACTGGAACGCGCGGGAAATTCAGACAAGGGTTCCATCACAGGTCTCTATGCAGTCCTGGTCGACGGTGATGATTTTAATGAGCCCATCGCCGATACTGCGCGTGGTATTCTGGACGGACATATTGTATTATCTCGTGGGATGGCGCAGAAGAACCATTATCCCGCCATTGATGTCCTGGCGAGCATTTCCCGTGTTATGTCTGCCGTTGCGACCAAACCTCACAAGGAGGTTGCCGGCAAGCTGAAGGAGGTTCTTGCTGTCTATCGTGACGCAGAGGATCTTATCAATATCGGTGCATACCGGGCAGGCTCCAACAAGTCGATTGATTACGCCATCAAGAAGATTGATGCCGTTAACAGTTTTC
>JAGABX010000005.1 GCA_017614395.1 Eubacterium sp. | reverse complement strand
TATGCATATCTTGGCTACAACATGCTGAACCCGGCGGGAGGACACGGCCACGCAGAGGAAATGTATGAAATACCGCGAGCGCTGCTGGAAGCGGTAGAAAGCTATTACAACGAGACGTACAATTCCGGGAGATGGTATTGATTAACGGTTAGTTTAAAGGCAAGGCAATGAAGGAGGCTTTATGAAATAGAAAGGTATAATAAGTCTACTGCAGTTATTATGCACGAAATAAACCATCAAATCGGAGCCCCTGATCATTACCACGAACTTGACGCTTATGGCAATTGTAAATTTGCTGATATCTGTTCGGAATGTGGTACAAATCCTCGCCCGGGAACATGCATAATGTGCACAACTGGGATTAGTATCAATAACAGCGATGTGATTTGCAGTGAATGTCAACTTGAAATCATATCTCATCTGGAAAATCATCATATTCAGTAAAAGAGGAATAATACTATGAAAATTATGAGAAATATCGTTTTAGTTGTACTGATGCTTTGCTTTTTGAGTTCTTGCAGCTCCATAAATGAACAGAATAGGCAGGAAAATGTTGATTTAAGTTACTCAATCGCGAACTGTACCGAATCAGCGATTTTGCCTACAGAATCACCAATTGAGAATAATTCAACTCCCATGCCCGACGACAATAATCCTGCTGACACAGAAGTGTTCAGGTTTTCATCATATGATGAGATGTTCACTACTTTATTCAAGCAAAATTCGTCGGAACATCGCTCTTTTTTAGAAAAATTGGACAAGAATAACTACAGCAGTGTATTTTATTCATTTATAGAAAACCTTGAGTCAAATAAGAAATCCATTCCGTTACCATATCTGTCGGGTGAAGCTATGGAAGTGAGTTCTTCTGTTGAATGGCAGCGTATTTCCCTGTTTACTGAAGAACTGTTTGGACTTCCGTGGATATGGTTCTATTGCAGCTATAAAGAACAAACGGTTGTTGTGTCCCTTGGCAGTTTTAAAGAAATGAACATAGCCGATGGAAACTATAGTTATATCGAGTTGATTGACTTGATATCTCCCGGATTTCCTCAACCGAACAACAAAGAGTCTTTTGACAGCACCTATAATGATATTGAGTTCCAAACATTGAGTTTGAGCGGGAACCTTAACGTTGATGCAACAGTTTATTATTTTAAAAACGGAAGAGTTCATTACAGATTTCTGATTGGCGATTATATCGTTTCGGTCTGGAGATATGACGGAGGTACAATATCCGATGATTATTGGAACAGCTTTTCGTTAAAGATCTCAGACGATGAATACAATCACGGATATGACGAAACACAGGTGTCAGAAATAAATGATCCTGATGAAAGTATAATTCCTGAATCTCCTATAATAATAGCCACCCCGTCAGTCGAACCTGTTGTAACGCCTGCGCCTACAGCTACCGATGTCCCTCAAGATACGCCGGTGTCAACGACAGATTCTCGACCGACGCTGAAACCAACTGAAGAACCGGAAACGACGGCAGATCTTCCTGATGACGATCCGACAGAAACTGTGTTTCGTTTTACTTCATATGAATCACTTATAACGACCCTATGTGAAAAAAACTCCGAGGAGCACATTCTATTCAGAGAGGGTATTAATGGAAAGAATTACAGCGGCTTATTCATTGAATTGATTGATAAGCTGGAATCTGAAAACGAATCGCTACTTTTGCCGTACTTTGATGGTGAACTGGCCTTGATTGATTCGGCAAGAGAATGGCAAAAAATAACCTTGTTTTCTGAAGATCTTTTTGGAATTCCATGGCTTTGGTTTTATTGCTCGATTGGGGGTGAATCGTATGTCATTTGTTTAAGCCCGCTGGATGTTGGCCTTGAAATTGGAGATTATAATGATTTTATTTCCGTTTTTTATGGCGATGATTTCACGTACCCGATGCCTTCCAACAAGACTGAATTTTCCGACATATATAGTGATATATACAGCGAGGAATTGATTTTTCACGATGGCACATCCTGCTCATCAACAGTATATGAATTACGTACAGGAAGAATTCAGTATAGGTTTATTTTAGGAAACTGTATTTTCTCCATTTGGAAATACAATGGAGGATCTATTCCAAATCAAACATGGCAGAAATTGTCATTCGATTATTATTCTGAATAATCAATTCATGCATTTGGTTACTGTCTATAATCGCAATTCCTAAACTTGTTAGATTTACTAATTCTCCGAATTGGAGGGCAATATGAACAAGTTTTTTTCTGTTATATCTGTTTTTATTTGTTGCTTACTACTGTTTGCGTGTAATTCAAATAGTGGTTCGGTTGTTATGTCAGAACCGACGTACACCTCGGAAACAGGTATCACGCCAAGTGGTGAAACATCTTTCACGTCGTCCGGCGAAATTATCACACCTGCTTTTGAGACTTCGAAGCCGTCGGAGCGACCGACTGATGAGCCGGTCAAAACTATTGACAACACTGCGTCACCGGCTCCCACTTTGACCCCGACGCCAACCGGATCGCCTGATATAACTCCTGTCATTACAGAGACAAGCGAAACACCGACGCCGCGGCCCGGCTACATGGAAAATTACGGAGAATGGATGGACTGGCGTGTTTCTCATCCGGATGAGTATAACGAGTGGTTGTCTATGGACATCCCGGAAAAGACCGCGGCAACGTCAGTTAAACCCATAGATTTTCCGGAAGATCCAATAACAGAATTGAACGAAAGGTATATCGACGCTGGTTTAGATAGCTCTTTTCCGTATGAAAAATACGGAAGCAGCTACAGGATCCAGTATGAATATATCAGCACTCCGCTGAGTCTGCCAAGGATCTGTTTCATAATCGAACAGTTGGGAATAACGAAAGAAGAATTGCTTGAATATACAAGGTGGCAAAGCTGGTCAGATCAATTTAAATATGCCAGCCTTTCGAAAGAGGACATTGACGTATTATATTCCGGTGACAAGGATTTGATTCGCGATCATTTCAGATTAGGAGACAAGTATACATATTTGAATGACGATCTGCTTTTTACCCGGTTCGAATTGGAATATCTTGTTGACCCCTTCGAAATAGGGCGAATATTTACGCCGGATTCATTTGCGGATTTCAGAGGATATGCCATCGGTCAGGGCTTAAATAAGTGGAGAGAAGAACAATTAGCCGGATCATGGGAAAAATATGAGCGTATCAGGCAGCGGGATGCCGGTGAATTGACCATGGAGGCTGCCGAAGAGATGATCGGCGATTTTATGTACTTGTACAAGAATCTCCGGTATTCGCCAGATGATTTTGCCGGCGAGACTCTGGCGGATCACGGAGTCAAAGAAAGCCCGGCGAAAGATCAGCGCGTATTTAAAAACCACGAGTATATTGCGCAAGTACAATTTTCGTTCTTAAGTTTTGACATAGTAGGCTGTTATAACTATATGT
>JAGABX010000073.1 GCA_017614395.1 Eubacterium sp. | reverse complement strand
TCTCGTGGTTGACGACAACGTTTCCAATCTGATGGTTGTTGAGAAACTGCTTCGTGATACGAAAGTCAGGATTGATACTGCGGAGAGCGGAGCTGAGGCTTTGGAAAAAATGATCCTGACAGAGTACCCCGTTATATTTATGGATCACCTTATGCCGGAAATGAACGGGATAGAATGCCTGCATGCCCTGCGTGAGCAGACAGGTGGACTGTGCAAGGAGTCAAAGGTCGTGGCGCTGACTGCGAATGCCGGAAGCGAGAACAGGGCATTGTATGAGCGAGAAGGCTTTGACGGATATCTGCTGAAGCCTGTGAGCGGGCAGGATTTAGAGAGAGAGCTCTACCGACTCCTGCCGAGGGAACTCATTATCGACAAACGGGATGAGGGTGAGATCCTCGAGGAGAGCATAGCGTGGATGCATACGCGCAGTAAAAAGATCCCGATAGTGATAACTACGGAGAGCGTGGCTGATCTGCCGGAGGAGATCGTGGAGAAACATCATATCGGAATCATTCCTCACTACGTCATATCGGATGAGGGTGTATTCTCCGATGGAATCGAGATAGAGTCGCGCGGACTGATAGCCTATATGGAGAGTCCTGAGACACATGCAGAAACGCGCGCCCCGGATGTCATGGAACATGAATTGTTCTTTGCTGATCAGCTTTCACGCGCGAATAATGTCATCCATATTTCGATCACGTCACGCGCGGAACACAGCGGATGCATAGCCGCGACCGAGGCCGCCAAGTCATTTGAAAACGTGACCGTAATCGACAGCGCGCATCTGTCAAGCGGTCAGGGACTGATGGCGATCGAGGCGTGCCGTTTAGCAGAGGCGGGCTATAGTGTGACAGAAATTGTCGATGCGATGGAGGATCTGAAGAAACGGGTGCATACAAGCTTTGTGGTTGACGATATTGATTTTCTGGCCCGTTCCGGCCAGATACACAGAAGAGTGGCCGGGTTTGCCAAGGCATTCATGATACACCCTGAAATAGCGCTGAAAAAAGGCAAGATGGGAGTTGGCAACATCTTTTTCGGAACTCGTGAGAGTGTCTGGAAAAAGTATATCAATTCGACATGCAAGAAAATGAAAAATGCGGACAGAAGGATTCTGTTCGTGACATATGTCGGCCTGACTCTGGAGGAACAGGTGTGGATCCGTGAGAGGATTGAGGAAAGGGAACAGTTTAGCAGGATCATATTCCAAAAGGCCTCACCTGCGATTGCGGTAAACAGCGGACCGGGAACGTTCGGAGTGTTGTATTTTACGACGGAGTGAAGTATGCCATAGGAGGGAAAGATGTCAGAAGAAATAAGTGAGCAAACAGGAAACAGCATTGAGGGAGAGTTTAACAGCGTAATGGAAGAAGCAAGCAAAAAATGGGGGTTTCTCAGTCCCGGTGAATACTCACGTTTGACAAAAAAAGAGAAGAGGGAATACCTGTCTGAGCAACTCGGTTTAGCCAGGTTTCGACAGCTTATGGATCGGGAGTGTACACCGTTATTTAATGATGACGGTAAGAGCAGACTGCTGATCGGCATCGAGAAGAACCGGATTCAGGAGCTGTTGAAAACAGACTTCCTGATAGGCAGGATTAATGGCTGTGCTGCTGGAAAGAATAACAGATTTTATGTTTTTATTGCTCCTGTTGATTTGAGAGGAAATGAGTTGAAAACACGCTCTCCGTTCAATACAGAGGATTATTCTAATGTGTTTTACAATTCTGAAAAGGAATATGATATAGATACTGTGGTTTTATTTACGTACAGGGATAATACTGCCAGAAACGCAAATTATGTGCCTATTATTGCCGATAGTATTATTTGTGAAGTGGATGGCAACGAGCTTTTTGATCGTATTAACGCTGATGTGAAGCAGGATGAAAATTATATGGATAACAGCATTGCAGGTGACGATGAAATGTTAGAGCATGAAGAGGACTACGGATTCGATCATGGGGTTGTTGATTTTATTGAAAATAATCCGTATCATGATATGGATAATTTAGTTTGGTCGGTTGAACAATATCTGAAGGGTCAGGGATATAATTATGACCATAGCGTTGTCCGCAGGTTTATGTGTTCCCAGTTTACCAACCAGATCATAATCCTGTCGGGACCTCCGGGAACCGGAAAAACCAGCCTTCCGAGGATGGTCGCAGAGGCAATAAGTGCAGAATGTCATATTATTCCCGTGCAGTCAGGCTGGACGGATGTGCAGGATCTGATAGGATATTATGACGGCAGGGATAAGGAATTTCATCCGACTCCGTTTTTTGAGGCTTTAGTGTCGGCTGCCGGTGACGTGGATCATATCCATTTTATTGTATTGGATGAAATGAATTTAGCTCATATTGAGTATTATTTTTCGGAAATACTGAGTGTGATGGAGACAGGAGATCCGTTGAAACTGTATAGTGTTGCCGATACGCGTTCAGAGGGATGGAAAATACGTAACGAGTTCTTTTTAATCCCGAAGAATGTTGTATTTATCGGAACACTGAATATGGATGATACGACACATCGTCCCAGCCCAAAGGTTTTGGACAGGAGCTATGTGATTGAGATTAATGATCATTTGGACGTGGAAACCGGAGAAAATGAGGGAGGTGCAGAGCGCTTTTATCTGCACCCTGTGTATTATTTGCAAAAATACTATCTGCCATGGTATTTTATTGAAGATGGGGATCTCTCGAAACGGCCTGATGAGACAGAGGAATTCCTGCAAAGCATTTCTGATGACATTTCCAATGAACTCGAAATATACAATGGCATTATACAGAAAATAAATTCGTATTCAGATGATCGGGATTCAGATTTGCAGAAAAAACTATCCGGAAAACTGTCGATTCAGTTCAGCAAAAGAACCTATGAGCAGGCCGTGAGAATGCTTGAGCGAAAGAGTTTCAAGATTGGTGATATCATGCTCGGGAAGAGTCTGCCTCGCTTAAAATATGAACAGAAATTCGGAGCAGCTGACAGTGCCGATGATTTTATCGAAACAATGCATAAACTCATGGGCGATGTATTTAATGACGAGATCGATGCTTCTTCCGGTGAAGGGTCCGATGAAAATAATGACGGCTCTGAGAGTACAAGTACTACCTATGCAGATGTGATTTTTGAAAAACTCAGCAAGATGTATGATGAAGATATGGGGGTTCTGGACTATTGGCGAGTTTGATTGAGGGCATTACCATAGTGCCGGTACTGGCTAATGTGGATTGGGACAAAAAGAAAAAAAACCTGAAACCGATACATGATAAAGACGGTAATCAGGTAATAGATGACAAT
>JAGABX010000072.1 GCA_017614395.1 Eubacterium sp. | reverse complement strand
CACAAGCACACCGTCCTCGATCAGAGAAATTGTTCCGTGCTTCAGCTCGCCGGCTGCATATGCCTCCGAATGGACATAGGAAATCTCCTTCATTTTCAATGAACCCTCGAGACAGATGGCATAGTCCATCCCGCGACCGATGAAAAATACATCCTTTGCATTGGCATATTTGGCAGCGAACCACTGGAGACGTTCCTTGTCATCAATGACCTTTTGAATTTTGTCCGGGATTTTCAGCATATCCTCAATATAATCATTGACCTGCTCTGCAGTTAACTTCTCACGCAGAAACGCAAACCGGATTGCCAGCAGATAATTGACGATCAGCTGTGTCGAATAGGCCTTGGTCGTTGCCACAGCGATCTCCGGTCCCGCCAGCGTGTAACACACATAATCCGCCTCGCGCGCTATGGACGAGCCGACCACATTGACCACTGCCAGAGTTTTTATTCCCTGTTCTTTTGACTCGCGCAGTGCCGCCAGACTGTCCGCCGTCTCACCGGACTGGCTGATTATAATTACAAGCGATCCCTCCGGCAGAATCGGATTTCGATACCGAAACTCCGACGCCAGTTCAACCCGAACCGGAATACGCGCCAAATCCTCAAATATGTACTGGGCGGAAACGCCCACGTGATATGCCGAACCGCAAGCCACGATGAATATTTGCGAACAATTCTTTATCTCGTCATCCGACAGGCCGCTCTCCGTGAGATTGACCGAATATGAACCTGCCTCGCCGGAAATGAACGAACGGATCGTGTCCGCAACAACGCGCGGCTGCTCATGGATCTCCTTCATCATGAAATGCTCGTAGCCGCCCTTTTCCGCAGCCTCGGTATCCCACTCAATCTCCGAAACCGGTTTTTCGATCTCGTCACCGTTCAGGTCGAAAAAGGTAACGCCCTCACTCGTCACGCGGCCCATCTCGAGATTGCCGATGTACTGCACGCGCCGGGTGTATTTCAGGATGGCAGGAACATCGGACGCAATGAAATTCTCGTCCTCGCCGAGTCCCAGGATCATCGGGCTGTCCTTGCGCGCCACATAGATCTCGCCGGGATAGTCAGCAAACATAACCACCAGCGCATAGGAGCCGCGAATGCGCACCATGGTTTTTGCCAGCGCATCAATCGGTCCCATCTGATACTTTTTATAATAGTAATCGATGAGCTTGATTGCCACCTCGGTGTCGGTCTCGGAATAGAATGTGTAATCGTGACGTTTGAGTTTTTCCTGGAGTTCCTTGTAATTCTCAATAATGCCGTTATGTACACCCACGACGTTGTTGTCATCCGTGTGATGTGGGTGGGCATTAATCTTGGACGGTTCCCCGTGCGTTGCCCAGCGTGTATGACCGATACCGCAATGGCCACGAACCGATTCACCATCTGCCGTCATCTCCGCCAATACGCGAAGTTTCCCCTCCGCTTTGACGATGGTTGGTTTTTTCTCTCCGTCACGCACCGCAATCCCGGCCGAGTCATAGCCACGGTATTCGAGTTTCGACAATCCGTCCAACAGAATAGGCGCGGCCTTTTTCCCGCCGATATATCCTACTATTCCGCACATACAGAATTTTCCCCCTTGCAAAATAATTTGAAAAAGACATATTTGCATTATACATGATATTTTGATTTTTTTCAAGAATTATCTGTTTTTTTTGCTTTTTCGCTTTTTTTGTGTTATACTGATTCAGTCGGATAATCATGCAGGATTTGAGGAGGCACCGGAATGAAACAATTCAGGCGACGCATATTCGAAATCATCCAGCTGGGCAACAAAGAGGATAAACCCAGCCGTTTTTGTGATTATCTCATCGTGGCCAGCATCGTCATCAATTTATTGATACTGATCATCAATACTTTTGATTTTTCGGAAAAAATCCAGACAGTTTTGTTTATCGTCGAAGCCGTAACTGTCGTGATATTTCTGGTCGAGTACATACTGCGTATCATAACTGCGGATATACTGTACCCGAATGCCGGTCCCATAAAATCGAGACTGCTGTTTATTTTTTCACTGGAAGGCATGATCGATCTGCTGGCGCTGCTGCCTTACTTTTTCCTCATGCTCCCATCGGGTATCGTCGCATTCAGAATCCTGAGGGTATTCCGGGTGTTTAGGCTGTTCAGGATCAACACTCAATATGATGCTTTCAATGTGGTTTTGGATGTGTTGCGCGATAAAAAGGAACAGATCATCTCCTCGGTAGTCCTGATCTTCATCCTGATGTTAGCGTCCTCAGTGGCGATCTATTCACTGGAGCACGACGCGCAGCCGGACGCTTTTCCGAATGCTTTTTCCGGAATGTGGTGGTCCGTGTCGACACTGTTGACCGTGGGGTACGGCGATATCTATCCGATCACGATAGCAGGGCGGATTTTTACAATAATCACCGCTTTTTTAGGCGTGGGAATGGTCGCGATCCCAACCGGTATTATTTCCGCCGGATTCGTTGAACGATACACCCGCCTGAAATCAATGACAACGGAAACCAAAGGCGATGACATGCGTTTCATCATGATCACAGCCGAACCATCTCATCCATGGGTCGGTCGCGCCATACGTGATATTTCCCTTCCGCCGGAGCTGCTGGTCGTAACCATAGTCAGGGACGGACAGGTAATAATTCCCCGCGGTGACACGATGTTGGTCGCTGAGGATCATATAGTCCTCGGCGCGATAGAGTTCCAAAATGATATCGGCATTCAGCTGCGGGAGGTTCCGATAACGGGCGGACACAAATGGCGCGGTAAAAAGATTCGAGACCTTGATCTGTCCCGTGACAGCGTCATAGTCAGCATTATCCGGAACGGGAATCCGATTATTCCGGCAGGTGACACGACAATTCACACTGAGGATCTCGTGACTCTGTGTGAAAAAGTTTGATATAATACTTGCACATTCTGTCAGAATATACTATAATTAGTTATTATGCTGTTGTCGCACCACAAATTGATGTAGTGACATTAAATATCAGAAAAAGCGACTCTGCCGGATCACAAATATCAGAAAGGGATATGAATTACATGAAACACAATATGAAAGCCGGAATAAAAAGAATACTCTACGGCGTTTATACCTACGGATATGAGTTAGTAAAACCCAATGTCACCTTTACAGATATCAAGGACTACTACGATGGCAGGGACTACTATTACAACTCAACGATAAAATATATAAAATCCCCTGCTTTTCGTTCATCTGTCGGTGATGTTACACACGCCGTCCGAACCGATCTCTGTGAAAAAGCAATCGAAAAGATTCTAGCGGAGCTATCAACAGGATGGAAAAACGCTATTCTGATCATATCACCGTTTCGCGCATCAGTGCTGACGGCTCTGCTGTTATTGAAAACAGACGAGCCTACCCGCATACGCTATACCGTTAAAGGGATGCGCGGTTCCAAAGATCTGACACTCGGCGAGGATGATTTTTCAACATCACACCGGGTACCGATCGTAGGACTTTTTGAAGACGCAAAAAACACTGTCATCATCTCAATTGAAAATGAAAACTCAGATAAGGTAATCAACAAATCGATCAAGATAAAAACTCCGAATGTTATGGAGGAATATTTTGATATTCAGTTGAAAATGACATATTCTGCCCATGACATCACGGATGATGAGGAAAAATTCTACGAGGTCAGCGGCGGCTATCGTGGTCCGACCTGCATCTTCGACTCCCATGCGAACGTACGATTTTTTTTCTCGAGAAAACCTCATTACTACGGAATATATCTGCTGGACAACGGCACATTTCTATGGCCGGAGCACCTGCTCAAACGCCCTGTGTTCGGCGCGCCATTAAGTGTCGTCGCACATGAGATGGACTGGTTCGGCCGTTACCATCACACATATTTCCATGAAATCGGTTATCATCATGACGCCGTAGTTTTGCCGGACGGCAATTTCATGACCATCTCCAGTACGTTAGTTAATAAACATGTTGAGAACAAGCTGGTTAAAATAGATCGCGAGACCGGTGATCAGCTTGACGAGCTCAGCATGGACGAACTTTTTGATGATACATACCAAAACAGTTTTGACTGGTGCCATATCAACTCAATTTCACCAATGGATGATCCGGACGAACTCATACTCTGTCTGCGAAATATCCATACAATATGCCGTGTGAGTATGCGGGAGCATAAATTAATCTGGATCCTGACCAACCCCGAGATGTTCAGAGGTACCGCTCAGGAGAGCTTGGTACTGACTCCGGAGGGCGAGTTTGATCCGTGGTTTTTCCAGCAGCACAGCGCAAGGATAATGCGCAATTTCCCGAATGCCGAGCCGGGCAGGCTGTATATTACTTTTTATGACAACCATGAGGCGCACCGACGTCCGGTAGACTGGTTCGATAAACAGGGGACCTCGTACGGACTTGTCGTTTCAGTTGATGAAAAAGCACGCTCGTTCCGGTTGGAGAAACGTTTTCCGACCTCCTATGCCATCACGCGCGCTAATACGATTTACGATGAAAAAACCAATCATTATTTCACCATGGACGCCAGGCTCGAGGATCAGACGGAATACGCTGCCGACATGCGTGAGTGGGATTTCGATACGGGCGAGTTAGTTCGCGAGTACACCATCAACCAGGATTTCTTTGCCATCCATCCGGTCGAATTGAATTACAAGAGCATGGCCGAGCCGCTCGACCCGAAACGCAGACTGTTCCGGGGAAAACTCATTCCGACTGAAAAATGCGAACTCCCGAAAGGACTGACAGAAGCACCGTTGCTTGAGCAGGAGGTCAAAACAGTCCGCTATTATCGTTACGGAAACAACCTCCTAGTTTGGGCGATTGACCAGCAGGTAGGTGAGATAATACTCGTAAAACAAGAGGATCCGTCCGTATGCTATCATATTGATTACGTACAT
>JAGABX010000004.1 GCA_017614395.1 Eubacterium sp. | reverse complement strand
TCTTCGGCGGCTATCTTTCTTTGTTGAGACCATCATACCAAAAGGACTACAACAGAATAACAACAAAAAAAAACACATTTTCAGATTTTTTTGAAAAAAACCTAAAAAGTGCTATTTTTCGTATGTTTAAGGTTGTGATTTTTTTTTCAGTAGTCATCAAAGAAGAATTCGGCCCAGTAATACTGGCTCATGTATTCATTCTGATAGGAGTTTACGGCGCCGGCATCCAGCTCGGCAAAACGATAGTAATCGCAATCCAGCACATCGACATTGACGGAGAGGGCATTGTAGCTTTTCCGGATGGCATCGGCGGCGCCGATCTTTTTCAGACTCTTGTTCATAGCCGCGATCAGCGTCTGGAGATAACTCTGTTGCTTTTTATCGTAGGGCTCGTCCTCAAACAGGGCGGCTGCAATCTCGCGTGTTGTGCAGGAACTCCCATGGCGGTGTACCAGATAGGCGAAAATCTCTTTGGCCCGGCTGCGCTCGAAGTGTACCGGCTCCCCGTCCGGTGTGAATACGTCGAAATTTCCAAAACACTGCACGCGCAACAGGGCATTTTTCTTCGGAATGATTTCATAGCGCAGGTTTTCGAGTTCACTCGCCACTTCCTCATCCGTAACGGGCTTCATGATGTACCCGCTGGCGCGTATGTCCATCGCGTCGCCTTTATACTCGGAGAAGCCGGTCACAAAGATGAGGTTCATCTTCGGATTGATCTCCTTGAGGTTTTTGGCCACCTCGACACCATTCATCCCACGCATATGTATATCGAGAAAAGCGACATCGCACCCGTTTTTCTTTGCATCCGCGATCAGTTCGTCCTGATCATCGAATGGAACGACCTCCGCATCCGGTTTTGCTTTTTTTACACTGGTTTCAAGCATCTGTAAAGCCAATGGTTCATCATCCAGACATAGTATCCGCATAGACTCCTCCTTTTTCATTCGCCTTCGGCATTCGCATTCTGCTGCCCGCTCTTCGGCAGAACTACGGTTGCCGTCGTCCCGACATCGACCGTACTTTCGATCACGACCTCGCCGTCACACAGTTCTTTCAGCCGGCGTTTTGTATTCTCCATCCCGACATGTGACCGCCCGTCGTCCGGTTTTTCCGCATTCGTGTCAAAGCCTACGCCGTCATCCGAGATGATCACTTCGTAAGCCTCCTCCGTCTCGCGGGTGGCGATGGTGACGGTGCCGCCTTTCTTTTTCATGCCCACCCCATGTTTGACGGCATTCTCCACCAGAGGCTGGATACTGAGTAACGGCAGATAGAACGCTGTTGTTTGAATATCGTATTCGATGTTCAGTTTGTCCTGAAAACGGAGTTTTTCTATATATAAATACTTTTTCAGGTGCTCCAGCTCCTGTTCGAACGGAACGGGTGCCGTCTGTTTCAGGGAATCCATGTTGCCGCGCAGGTATTTTGCGAAGGTGATGGTCGCATCCTTCGCCGTGTCCGGATCAATCGAACACATCATCGCGATGGAGGTCAGGGCGTTGTACATGAAATGCGGCTGGATCTGGCTGACCATAACCCCGACACGCGCCTCATACAGTTCCTTCTGTATCTGCTGATAACGGATTGCCTCCTTGTATTGCCGCTTGAGATCAAGTATCATTCGGAATATCTGGAAAAACATGGTGACTGCTAATCCGAAGTAGTAAAAATGAATTCTTGTAAAATAAACATAGTGATTGACCGCGTCGACGAGGATTGTCAGTGCCAGCGGGATCCAGGATATGAGAAACAGTAACGACCGTTTTCGTTCAGTCAAGGCCTGTTTTCCGGTCTCATTGATCAGTAATATCACCAGGATAAGTACGCCGACCGCCGTCACGATATACATATAACGAGAGGTTGCATACAGGTCACGGATGTGGGAAAAATGCAGGATGGCAGCAACGGCCGAGGTCAGTATAAAGACGGTTATCGTCAGGTTTGCAAGCATCCGGGGGACGGCATTTTTCAGATTTGATTTGAGATAGAACAGGATGGCGGCGATTAGGATGTAGTTCAGCAGAACCTCTAACGCCATGCAAACAGTGGGATCATAAATCCAGAGATTTATATAATTTCCGATCCTTTGACCGATCATAAACAGACCCCAAAAAAAGCTGAGCAGACCGAAGGTCAGGTAGCGATAGTCGATCTTTCCAAGGATAAAGCCCGCGATCGGGAATAAAAAGATGCCGAAAAAGCAGATCAGAACAAATACCAGTAATACAGGCAACACATCACTGAAGAAACGGAGGTAGTACCCGTTGTCACCGCTCAGTGTGATGTCGAAGCATTCGGAAAAACGCATCTCTGAGTCAGAATACGGATTGGTCACGGTCAGTGTTAAGCTTTCGTTTTCAGTTAAGCCCAAACGTACCAGCTCATCAATCGATGTGACAGTCGTTTTGTATCCCGGTGTATCCGGCATATACATGAACGGGGCATCGCCGATGGGAAAGTTCTTGTCGAAATAGTTTCTGTCGAGCATGGGATCGGATGAATCCCCAATGTCACGTGCGGCGTTTCGATATAAATCATAAGATTTATCCAGCAGAGCCTGCTTGCTTTGATAGTTATGCTCTGCCAAAAGCTGTCCCGACGAGCCGCGCAGTTCATACCAGACATTTTTAGATGAAATATTTAGATTGCTGTATGTCTCAAGTGAATACTCCGGTAAGGTCCATTTGCAGGTGAGAGTATGGAATGAGTCAGGGATCGTGCCGTCCCCGTTTACCTGTTTCCAGGGACCGTCGTCTACGGAAAAGCGCCCTTCTGTCAGGGCGTTCTGTGGTGGCAGTAATGACATCCCCAGAAAGTATTGCATACCAAAAACAATGAGTCCTGTAAGACCCAACAGAAGGATGCCTATTCCCACGGCAGAATAAACCCTGCCACCCAGTATTTTTATCATGTTCTGTATTTTATCACAGCCTTGGGATGTTTGCAAGTTTGTTTTAAATAGGGCGTTCACAAAAAACTTGCGAAATTTGAGCACATTATGTATAATGAGGGAGAGGTTAGTGAAGGGAGGACACTTGAATGAAAAACGGAAGGAAAAATGTTGCTGTTTATGCCGTAAATCTGTTGTTGATAATGGCGCTTTTGTTCTCGCAAATCGTTTTTGCGGCTCCGATCAAGTCATATGCATCCGGCATCCGGCTCGATAAAGCAGAGGTTTCATTGATCGATGGTGAGAATGTGACGATTCAGTTAAAGGGAGCGAAAAAGAAGGTTACCTGGTCGTCGTCGGATTCGTCTGTGGCAACCGTGACGTCGAAGGGTAAAAACCATGCAAAAGCGTTTGTGAAAGCGGTGAGCGGCGGTGCGGCATTGATCACTGCGAAAAACATGAAGAAGAAATACAAATGCAGGGTTTCTGTTACAGAAACGCAGACTACTCCCGAATACACACAGATAACCCAGGAGGAAGCGATGCAGATGATGGCCAGGGATGATGGTCATGTAATCGTGGATGTACGGCGGGAGGACGAGTACGTCGAGGGGCATATCCCGGGAGCAATCCTTATTCCGAACGAAACGATCGGGACGGAGAGGCCGGAGCTTCTGCCGGATCTGGATCAGATTATCCTGGTGTATTGCCGCAGCGGGAACCGAAGCAAGGAGGCCTCGCAGAAGCTGGCGGATATCGGGTACACGCATGTGTATGAATTCGGTGGGATCATCACATGGCCTGGTGCCATCGTGAGGGAGAAAAGAGCCTCAGCAAAGGCTACTACGATCGATTCGTACTATAAAACTGTCAAACTTGAGTACAACAGCCATATCGACAGTAAGGTGAATTATCAATCCTACGCCGGTCTGGAAGGGATGCTTGTGGATCGGAAGGAAAATGCTGAGTATTCGATCAAGATCAAAAATACCAAGGTGGCCAGGGTGATCGCAAACCCCGATCCGGAGAATCATCCGGATGATAAAACAGCAGTCTGTGCGACCGGTATCGGTACGACAAAAGGCGTGATCTATGAAAGAGTAAAGGGTAAGAAAAAAGCAAAAATCGGAACCGTAAAGATCAAGGTGACACAGGGGGAACTGGCGGACGGTGTAGTTTCTGCGGTAAATAATGTTTACGAGCCGTTTCCCAACCCGGCTTATCTGAGTCCGTACATGAACATAAACACTCTTGACTTGGGAGCGACGATAAACGAAGTACTGAGCAACAAGTCCTATGGGGTAAACATTAAAAAGAATGAATACACGGTTTCCTACAGGCTTGAGTTTTACGATGATGATGGGGAACCAATTTCAGATTCGGAAAAAGCCATATCTATCAACGATGCGGGAGTGGTACGGGCGCTGCGTACGGGAACCGGCTATGTATACTTTGATGTGAAATTCAAGGATAAATCCGTATTTTCATGGAATATATCCGTGGAGGTGATTGATTCCTCCATAGTGAAGGAGGGTAAATATACACTGGACAACATCCGAAACTTTGTGGTCGGTCTTGACACGCAGGTGCCCCTGACAGGTGAGGGAGTGACCGGGACAGCCACTCAGATCGGGTTTGACAATGCCGCCACCACACCGGCGTTGAAACCGGTCGAGGAGGAGGTTCACAATAAACTGGAGATGTACGGTTCCATCGGCAGGGGATATTCGGAAAAGTCGAATTACAGCACCGAACTCTATATCAACACGAGAAACAAAGTGCTCGATTTTCTGGGCGCAGACCATACGGATTATACATGTTTCTATGTCAACTCAACGACCGATGGCCTGAACAAACTTGCGTCTGCGCTGATCACCAGTAAAAAGGATGTCGTTCTCACAACGAGGATCGAGCATCATGCCAACGACCTTTCCTGGCGTGAGCGCTGCAAGGTGATCTATGCCGAGGTGGATGATCAGGGACGCGTGAAATATGAGGATATCGAAAAGCTGTTGAAGAAAAACAAGGTCAAGATCGTCTCCATATCGGCCGCATCCAATGTGACCGGCTATGTGATGGATGTCCATCGTGTAGCCAAAATGGCTCACAAGTACGGTGCCATGATCGTGGTGGATGGCGCCCAGATTGTCGCGCACCGTCAGTTCTCTATGGTCGGGGATACTTCGGACCCTACGGATGATATTGATTTTCTCGCTTTTTCCGCGCACAAGATGTATTCGCCCTATGGTGGCGGTGCCGTGGTTGGAAAAGCGAGAGAACTCTACAAACATATGCCAACTTTCTACGGTGGAGGAACGGTTCAGATCGTCGGGGACAACTGGGTGGATTACAAGAAAAATGACATCGCGGTTTACGAGGCGGGTTCTCCGAATTATCCGGGAGTCGTCGGACTCGGGAAAGCCATTGATGTGCTCAGTGATGTTGGGTTCGACGCGATCACGGAGCACGAGAAGAAGCTTAACCGCAAGGTGATTGATGGATTGAAAAAGCTTCCGAACATCATCCTGTACGGAGATTCCGAGAATATCGATGACCGTGTGGGCGTGGTGACCTTCAATTTTTCGGATATCAACACGGAGTTGCTCGCCGAGCAGCTGAGCAAAATCGGTGCCGTTGCCACGAGACGCGGACAGTTCTGTGCGCACCCGTATGTATGGCGATTGATGGGAATCCCGGATTCCGAGCTGAAGTATTTTGAGGGCTGCGCCAGCGCCAAGACGCCGGGAATGGTCCGTGTCAGCTTTGGTATTTACAATACGGAGGAAGAGGTGGACAAATTCCTTGAGATTCTCCCGAAAGCCATGGAGGCAGCCAAAAAGGATCAGGATAACCTTGATGCCGTGCCGGAGTATTGATAAAACTTTTCGCAGGGAGATATGTATCAGTCGTGTGAGAGGAGATTTTTATGGATTCTACTAGTGAAATCAAAGACTCGAAACTATTATATTACAATGGAGAAGTAGTGAATCTTTATCAATTTAGCAGGGAACATCCTGAATTTAGCCTTTTTGTTATTAAGGGGTCTTGGTATGAAGCGGCACTTTATGCGGCGGTTATAGGTGGTGCTGTCGAGGATACAGATCAAGCGCTTAAGTACTCGTATACGGATAAAAGCTTTGATGTTGTTGATGCAACATTATGATAAAAATCCAGAAATCGCCTGTGCGAATTCTTTTCATCTGCCACGGCAAGAAATCCTGACAGAAAAAGAATAGCGATTTTACGGGCCTCACAGACGATTTGATGAAATTTTTAACCCAATTTTGTCCCAACACACCGCCCGGGGCTCAAAAATGCTTTTTTCTTGACGAGGATCAGAAACGGACTCCTTGTTCTATAAATCATTCTACTGCTGTAGATATCTGGATTGACAAATATCAGTTGATTTTTTTCCTATTATCTGTTATTATATACTTGAAATCCTGCGCATTATCCTTGACGATAAGAGTATCGTTGTTACGGAGTCAAAAACGCAGTATTTGATTAAAAGCCTGTCGGGGCGTGATGTGTGGCTTGATGTCAAAGCTAAGGATGCAAACGGACGTCAGATAAATATAGAGATTCAAAGAGACGACCGCGGTGCGGGCAGAAAGCGTGCCAGATATCATTCCAGTGTTATGGATTCAAGTATTTTGAAATCTGGACAGGATTTCGATGAATTGCCAGAAACATATGTGATTTTTATTACAGAGAACGATGTTTTAGGCGGCGATTTACCGATATATCATATAGAACGGCATATCGTTGAGTTGGATAATGACCCGTTTGGTGATGAGGAACATATCGTCTATGTCAATGGTGCAAATGAGGACAGCGAGACTGAGTTGGGTAAGCTGATGCATGATTTCAGATGTACGAATCCCGATGATATGTATTTTAAGAAATTAGCGGAGAAACCGAGGTATTTCAAAGAAACGGACGAGGGGGTGCAGACTATGTGCAAGGTAATGGATGAAGTTCGGAGAGAATCTGAATTGAAAAAAATGCTTGAAGATGTCAGAAGTTTTTATGCTGTTGGTGTTTCAAAAGAGAAAATTGTAGAAGCTCTTAATTTGACAATGGAGCAAGTGAATGAAATACTTGGAGAGCAGAGTGCTTGACAGACTCTCCTGTATTGAATTGCGGTTGTTGCACCCGGGGACGTTGATCCTCGGGTGTTTTTTCTTTCTACGATATTTCTGATTGATTCTAAGAATTTTGCGCGATCAGGCGCTCCGGGAGTAGACTGCAACTTTGCAATGTACTCCCCAGCCTTCCCGTCTCACTGTCGTATAAAGACAGGTAAATCTCTTTCACTGTCGTTCTAAGGCAGATTTTCTCATTTTCCCTGAGGTACAATGTATTTGTCGAACGAAAACCGGATTTGCTGTTTGTCGTCCGACAGGAAAACACTTTTTTTCTTTACTCAAGTGGAAGTATGCTGTATAATGGTATTGTCATTAGGGTCATGGAAGATAAAACCATGGGAATAAGAAGCATGCATTTTTAGGAGGATTGCATTTTAGGGAATGCTATATGAAGCAGATTCCAATGAAAAAACTGCAGAGTGAGGAGAAATTGTTATGGCTGAAGATATCGCGCAATGCACCTTGCCATTGCGGTTCTGGGAAGAAGTTTAAGTTTTGTTGTGGAAGGTGATGTGTTTATATGATGATTCATCCGTTTTCACCGCTATATGATGAGGAATCAGAAATATTGATACTCGGGAGTTTTCCGTCTGTGAAATCCAGAGAGGAAGGATTCTATTATGGTCACCCGCGTAACCGTTTTTGGAAAGTTGTCGCATCCGTCTTTAATGACGATGAGCCGGGAACGGTCGAGGATAAGAGCGCTTTCCTTCATCGTAATCACATCGCACTCTGGGATGTGATTTGTTCCTGTGAGATAGAGGGGTCTTCAGACTCCAGCATCCGGAATGTGACGGTAAATGATTTGAGTATTATTCTTGATGATGCGGATATCAAGGGGATATTTGTGAATGGAAAGACAGCGCTGAAGTATTATGAAAAATATACTCTTCCGTTAATCGGAAGGCAGGCAATCTGTCTTCCATCAACAAGTCCGGCGAATGCGGCATGGAGTACGGAAAGGCTTATAGAGGGATGGAAAGGGGAAATAGTGCTATGATAAGAATTCTTTTTGTTTGCCACGGCAGGACTTGTCGAAACGGGTGAAAATAGCGGATTTACGGTACTTCCGGCAGATTTAGAGTCGAATAATAACCACTTTGTAACCACTTCGCGAAAAGGGGCTCCACATTTATTTCTATTTTTCTTGACGATCGTTTCACTATATGATATACTTTCAGTACAGCATTGAAAGGCGGTGATTTAGTGAAACAGATGATGCAAACACCTGAACAATTGTTTCGAGAGAAAATACATATGATTCCGGCTGTAAAGAGTATTTCGCTGAAAAAGGGAGCGGAGAACCGAATCAACGGTACTATCGAAATGCAAGGAAAGCATGCCATTCAGCTGATTGTTCTTGATCAGGGTTATCCCAAAAGGATAGAAAATGCAATCGTGTCGCACCCGGAAAAAGATACATCCTGCTATCGAGTTATTGTTGCTCCTTATATCAGTCCTTCGTCTGCTGAACTATGCAAAAAGCTGGGAGTGGGGTATCTGGATTATTCAGGGAATTGCATGGTGTCGTTTGATACTATCTATCTGTCCGATATTGGGCATCCCAATCTTTTTCCAAAAGAAGACAATGTAAAGAGTATCTTTCGAGCGTCATCCGCTGTGACATCAAAAATTCTTCGAGAATTGCTTGCAGATATATCAGTTCGGTGGAGGATTCAGAATCTTTCCATAAAAGTCGGATGCAGTATCGGAATGGTATCACGTGTCAAGGAGTATCTATGCGATCAGCTCTGGGGAGAAATGGGGCGAGATGGTTTTATGATCACAGACGCAGAGAGTATTCTTCGTGAGTGGAGTGCAGTTGTTTTGTCAGAAGATATACAGATGGTTAGCGCGTATTCTTTGGATAATGTATCTCAGATTGAGAAGAAATGCTCGGAGGTACTAGTAGAGAATAACTATAAAGGTGGTCTTGCCGGTTTTTCCGGAGGGGCAAGGTATGCTCCTGTTGTCAGATACACGAAGGTACACATGTGGATAGCGGCTAAAAACGCATACGATTTCATGGAAAAAGCCGGGCTGAAGGAAGTCGACTCGGGAGCAAATGTCATTTTGTTCATTGCAAATAATGATGATGTTTTCGTGGATATCAGAGAAAAGGACGGAATGCCTGTTGTATCCCCGGTACAGGTTTATTTTGATCTAATGAGAATGCAGGGACGGGGAGAGGAGATGGCTGAGGCAATCTTGAAAAAGGAGATACTGAAATGATTCGAGATGAGGAATTAAAGAGCAGTGCTGACTACAGCGCAGGTCAGACCGAAGCGGCACACCGCGTGTTGGTTGAACTTGTCAATTTGTTTGGCGAGTACAAGGATGAAATCAGAATAGTCGGCGGTTGGGTTCCAGAATTAATGTTTCCGGGCGAGGGGCATATCGGCAGTGTCGATGTGGATGTTTTGATCAATCATCTGACACTCAAGGATTCCGGATATCAGACAATGGCAAGAATCCTGATGAACAATGGGTATAGGGAACACCCGGAAAAATATTTTTCATTTATAAAGACAATTGTTGTTGATTCGGTTTCTTACGATGTTGATGTGGATATTTTGGCCGGAATGTACGGAGGGACGCAGAAAAAGAAGCGCTCTCAACATGTCCAGGGATTGAAAGCATTGAAGGCGTCAGGTGGGGATTTTGCATTTCAGTTTGAAGCTCAGAAGGTAAAGATTGAGACTTCAAGACCAGACGGAGCAATAGACGTTGCAAATGTCAGTGTAATTGCGGTTGTTCCGTATCTTGTAATGAAAACAGCAGCGATGGGAAGAGGGAAGGCTAAGGATGCCTACGATATATACTTTCTTATCAAGCATTATCCGGGTGGAGTTGCAGCACTGGCAGAACTCTTTTCAGATGTCAGGAACACTCCGATTATCATCAATATGAAGGAAAAACTCGTAGAAAAATTCGGAAGTGTGAGTCATGCCGGACCTGTCGATGTTTCATCCTTTGTTGAAGCGGATGCAGAAGAGACGGAGTTTATCAGGCGTGATGCATACGAGCAAGTACAAGCATTGATTTCTATGATTTGATTCTATGAATTCTTTGAATGGATGAAGATGTAGCAGATGTTCGTGGGAGCGAGAAATGGAGGGCGCGGGATGTCCGATAGACATCCGTTTCGCGCCGACCAGAGTGGAAAAGGAGACAGAGTTTATGACTTTACTCATGAGAGATAAGGAAAACAAGAAACTTGGGAAATACGAAATGACAGTTTCTGTGGTCCGAGGGTTATATGGAGAAATCCCGGATGAATTGATCATCAATAAGTCAAAGATATCTCAAGACCTTTTTGATGCCATCCTTGACTGTATAGCTCATCATCCGGATTGGGATGATGAGGATGTTGCCGATTGGCTTATTCAGGAGTATGAGTAGGGATGGATTTTTGCTTGCCCTCGTTGGAAACTTGTGATAGAATGGTAGGAGCGTTATGCTTCTACCATTTTTTTGAAAGGTAACAAGAAACTATGATACGAATCCTATCCATCTACTCTGTATAGCTTCGATAACGGAAATCGGCTTCGCAACGATTTCCTATCTCACCTATGCCACGGCAGAATATGCGGATTTTGAAAAAAGCCTGAAAAATCGTATATTTCGGGCGCGTGTAACAGAAAAATGAGCCATTTGTGAGCCATTTGCCAAAAAGGATTCTACATGTCTTTTTCTCAAAAGGTCTTTGCAGAACAGGCGGCCTGATTTCAGGCCGCCTCAGACTGTTCTTAACGACATCCATATTGTCAACGAAATGATTCTCGGTTAGTCGGACATGGGCTTGACAAGGAAAATTGAACATGTTATACTTACGAAGAGATACGAAAGGTTACGAAGACATCATGGAGTTACGAAGAGTTACGAAACTATATCGAGTTACGAAGAACTACGAAGAGATTTAAGCAAAGGAAGGCTATGAATGATATGAAGGAAGAGAACCCGTTCACCCTGACATTTGGTAAACCACCTGCCAGTTTTATTACAAGATACGAGGATACTAACACGATTATTAATTCGTTTTCCGGGAACAACCCAATATCTCAAACGTATCTGATTGAAGGAATCCGAGGAAGCGGAAAAACAGTCTTTATGACCTCGATTGCAAATGAACTGAAGAAGACCGGAGATTGGGTTGTTGCAGACCTGTTACCACAAAGAGATCTTTTAGATGAGTCCGCGAACAGATTATCGGATATTGTACGTTCGCACAAACAGTGGATACCGTCCGGGATGTCACTTTCTCTGGGAGGGACAAAACTGGAATGGAATGATAGGTCTCTGGCTCAGGATAACATAAGTATTATGGAAAGCCTGCTAAACGCCCTTGTTAAGCGAAAGAAAAAGGTTTTATTTACGATAGATGAGGTTTCTTCCGGGCAGAATATGCGGGATTTTGGCAATGAATTTCAAATACTGGTTCGCAAGGAGTATCCGGTTTTTCTCATCATGACCGGATTATATGAAGATATTCATTCCGTTCAGAATGATAAATCCTTGACATTTTTATTGAGAAGCCCGAAAATCCGGTTATCCGGGTTAAGTGGATTTCAGATTACCAATCAATACGAGTCGCTACTCCATCTATCGCCGGAATCTGCGAAAGAATTATCGGAGTTAACAAAGGGGTACGCGTTTGCATTTCAATTATTGGGAATGCTGTTCTTTGAAAAAAAAGCATCCGAGACACTCGAAGACATTTTGCCAAAACTAGACGAGATGTTGGACGACTTCGCGTATAGAAAGATATGGGAATCTTTATCTGAAACAGACCAGAGAGTTGTCAGGATTATTCCGGACGAGGGAATCAAAACTAAAGAAGCATGTGAGTTGTTATCCATGACATCATCTGTATTCTCCAAATATCAGGAGCGTTTAAAGAAAAAAGGGATAATGAAGTCATCCACGTATGGACGTGTGGAATTGACGCTTCCCAGATTTTCAAAAATAGTTCAAAGATATCCTTAGAGCTGTGATCGAAGTAGCGAAGTTTGAAAGGAACAATAAGGTTCAGATATGAAAGATATTTCCGTACTTATGGCACTTGCTGATTTTGTGCCTGTTATCCTGTTTGCTGTTGCGGTTGAGAGCGGGTATGTCGAAAAAAAGAAAGGATGATAAAAACTATGAAAATGAGAAAAAGAATTCCTACCATCACTTTGCTGTTTGCTATGTTGTTAAGCATTTTACCCGTCAAACCATCCATGGCAATAAGCAAAAACCAGGAAGCAGGAGAGGCTTTTGCGGAAGCAATCTCATCCGGTTCGATCAAATTCAAGGGCAAGGATGCCATCTACAGTATCGGAGATGCGGATGGCGACGGAATTGATGATCTGTTGATCCAGAACAAAGACAAAGCGATCGTCTATGCGTACAAATCCGGTAAAATCAAAACAATACTTAGGGTTATTCCGGAGTATTCTCTTTCATACGACAGTTCAAAAAAGGTGTTCTGGGAGTGCGGAGAAGGTGCCGGTGCATGGGCTATTGCTCATAAGCTGAAAAAGGGAAAACTCGTTGAAAAATACAGATACTTCTCGGATTTTGATGCCAACGATAAGGCTTATTATTCGTATCAGAAAGCCGGAGAGAAAGCAAAAAGGATTTCGAAATCCAAGTTTAAAAAAGCCAGAACACATGCATATAAGTGCGAAAAGCATGCGACAAAGAAGGAACTGATTGAAATACTGAACAGCCTAGAGGGCGCTGCGTCGGATGAAAAACCGCTCAGTACCTATTGGTCGGCGGATTCGGCGACGGCTCAGAGCCTGCGGGAATATGTGGTCAGCGGTACCGAACGTACTACGACACGCGCGATCGTGGCCAACTCTCCGATTGCCGACTATGTCACGCCGAACCACATCATCGGGACGGAGTTCGAGGTCAAGGTAAAGGGATACGAGACGGTTTCGTCCAATATGGATTTTAAATATGTGGACGGAGACGAACTGGTATTTACAGGAGGCTTTATCCAGAAAGACCTTAACGCTTGCAAGACCATATGGATCGAGCGTGAGATCGGACAGCGTCCGGTGCTGGCATTTGGTAACAGCGGCAGTGATACCAGTATGCTGAATTATGCGATCGACAAGAGAAACGCTTATCCGACAGGAGCGTACATGGTAGTGGCAGATGATTCCGAGCGTGAATGGGGTATGGAAGACTGGGAGAAGAAGTCAGCTGACTACATCGCGCAGGGCTATCATCCGGTTTCCATGAAAACGGAGTTTGCCAAGATTTATCCGGACGGGATCAGTAAGTCGGAAACCCAGGTGGCTGCTGCCTGATACTTCCTTTGCCACAGATTTTTCTTGTAAAATGTGTAATTTTATGTTACTATTCTTATATTAAGGGAGGACACCATTATGAAATATATGAAACACAGGCTGAATCGGCTGCTTTCGACCGTGTTTGCTTTGGCTCTGGTCGCTTCACTGTTGCCGTTATCAGGCTGGCAGGCTGAAGCCAGAGCAGTATCGCCAATTGCCCGTGTGGCAGGAACACAGGCAGAAACTGTTGCTACGCCTGATTCAACCCGACAAGACGCCCGCAAAATATCTGGCGAATCACAGAAGTATCAACCGCGGCATCTCCTCGCGGACGCGGTCAAACGACTGCAGCGTGCAGAGGCCGGCGAACGGCTGTCTCTCGCGGCTGAGGACTTTTTACAAACCGATGTCTACTACGAGGCGCTGAACGAGGATGAAAAACGGCTATATGAGACAGCTGCACAGGTCAGCGCAACATTTCAGCCGTATGCGTCGAGCGAGGAATACTTTAACGCAGCCAAAAGCAGCGGGCCGGCCGAGGTATCGTTGGCCGATGATATCAGCTCCGGCCGGGTTGGTGTTGCGGAGATGAGCCGTGCGTACACCAAGGACGAATACAGAGATTTGTTCCGCATGGCTTTGCGTGCCTTTCATTGCGATCATCCCTATGACCTGTCCCATTACCTGTTCCGTACATCTTATGTGTTCAAGGGCAGCCGGGTGTACATAGCGCTGTGTCGTTATTCCAATGCGGAGGACTTTGACTACCAGGCATGGGAGGCTTCGCTGGTTGAATTTGAGGACAAGGCATTGACGGAACTCGTGAGCGACAGCCGGTTCGACCAGACACAGCCGGCTATCATGGAATATCTGGTTCATGATTATATTTGCGGCCGTGTAAAATACGACGCTTCCAAGCCGGATGCGAATACTATCCGATGGTACAAGATCAAAACAGCCTATGGTCCCATGGTCGAGAATTCGGGTGTATGTATCGGCATATCCCTGATGGCAAAAATACTGTTGGACGATCTCGGTGTGCCGACCTATATCGTGACCTCGGACACGCATGCCTGGAACATGGTATGCATCGACGGGGAGTATTATGAACTTGACTGTACTTGGGATTTGGATGGCGGCAAAGGTATCAAGTACAAATATTTCAACCGAACAACCACGGAGCTGACGGAGCTTGACACCTCCGGTGCACATGTGCGGGAGGCGGATTCCACACATCTCCCCACCGCAAACGGCACAAAATACACCTATGAGGCCGTGTGTGACCTGTTGAAGATTCAGGCAGAGGCAAACCAGGATCATAACAAGGATCCAAACTATTCCGGCGATGATTACGTAGACGAAAGCACGGACGGAGAGGTTTATCCCTGTATTGAAAACTATGGAAAGGATGGATTGATCTATGACCTTTACTCCGAGGGATATGCGGCCTGCAAGGCGGCTGCAGGCAATCCGAAAAAGATTGATATTCCGGATTATGTAACCTACACGGATGATGAGGGGAATGAATATAATTATGAGGTTCTTGCTGTTGATAAGGGAGCCTTTGCACACTGCAACAAATTGAAAACAGCATATTTGGCCGGCACGATAATGCTTATCGATAAAAAGGCATTTTTCAATTGTAAAAAGCTGAAAAAGATTGTGCTTTGGAGTGTTGAGGATCTGGTTTTGGTCGATAGTAATGCGTTCAAAGGTATAGAAAAAAATGCAGTGTTCACTATTTATGCGGACAGTAATACCTTTGCGGAGGCTAAGGAAATGATCAAGAGTGCCGGCGCTCCCAAAAAAGCGAAATTCAAACGTGCTACGATATGATCTGATATAAAATCGAGGGGGGAATTGCATTATGCCCCCTTTTGATTTGTTATAATGAGATAATAGTAGGTTAGGGACACTGTATGAAAAAACTATCTTTTATAGTGACTGTTTTGTTGCTGATGCTTATCGCATTGCCGGGGCAGAGATCATCAGCGGCGGATATAAATAAAAAATATATAAAGATCGGGATTGTTGACTCCGGTGTGGATCAAACCGATGATATTGCGGTATATAAATCAAAAAACTTTGTCACGGATTATATTGAAAAAAATCCTGTCTTTTCCGATGTTTCAGGACACGGGACAGCTGTTGCGGATATTATCTTCGGCATCAATAAAAATGTGAGGCTATACTCTGCCGAGGTGCTCGATGAGAACAATACATCCTCAGTGGACCGTCTGGCGGCAGGGATCGAATGGCTGATCGATGAGAGAGTCAACATAATAAACATCAGCTGCGGGCTTGAAAGGGATGCTGAAAAGCTGCATGATGTGATACAAAAGGCATACAACAGGGGGATCCTCCTGATCGCCGCGGCAGGAGAGGGAGGAGCAGTCTCCTATCCGGCAAAATACGAGGAGGTCATAGCGGTCGGAGCCGTGGACAAAAACGGAGATCTGCCGGAGGGATTCATAAGCGGACAGGAGATCGAGGCCTTTGCGCCGGGCGTAGGTGTGCGGGTAAAGGATGTCTACGGTAATATAGATAAAGTGTCCGGTACGAGCATAGCCGCACCCCATGTTTCTGCGATGGCGAGCCGGCTGTGGCAGCAGAACCCGGACAAGCCGGCGAACTTTATCCGTGAGGTGATTGCCAAAAGCGCAGTTTCACCTCATGTCGGCGATGACCTGACGGGACATGGATACGGCCTTATTGACTGTACCAACGCCACGGATATGTATGATGATGTTGCAGATGCAAAGAGTAGCAGAGAGGCAGTATATATGACGGAGGAAAGAGGAAACTACCGTTCGACTCTGTCTGACGACAATGAAAAGGAAGTAAAGGGCTATTGGAGTCTGATTGAACATCAAAACGCTGTTGTGTTCAACAGTCAAACTTTGAAAAAAGGGACTATCTGGCCGGATGATCCTGCATCATCCATCGCCGGCATGGTTGAAAACCCGGAGTTCCACGGGCTATATACAGCAAATTATGTTGATTCCGCCATATATATTACCCGGGTGGCCGCCGGCTTGTATAAAAACGGGAAACTGCCGAAAGCAAAAACAAAATTCCAAAAGAAGCTTGTACGGGCTGCGAAAAAAGGGTTTGAACAATACTCCCTGCAGGATAAAAAGGAAAAAGCATACTTCGTCTACGGTATGGCGATACATACAGCAACCGATATTTTTGCCCACAGTTCGACGGGAGTCTGTGGAAAAAACCGTAAATCGTTAAAAAAATCTTCATTAAAAAAACTGGTAAAGAAATGGGACAGAATCAAGCACGGACATAAGGACCCTGCAACAGGGACATTCTATCCGGCTACCAATATGGCGGATGACCCCGTTTGCATCCCCAAAAGACTCATAGACGGCGCCAAAAAGGTTAGCTACTGGATGATCGGCCACGCAGTCGTAAAGTATAAAGCAGCTACTCCGCTGATGTTTTCCAATGTCAGGTATTATAAAATGCTATCGTATATTGAAAAATACGGAAAGTCTTCTAAGGATGTCAGGAAAAAGAAAGACTATCTGATCAAATCGTTCGGGTTGGAAAATCTATCGAAATATTTACACTACGGAATAAGCACCAAGCTGAATCTGGTTATCACAAACCTTGAAAACAGAAACATAGAAAGGGTGATCAAAAAATGGGCAAAAGACTGATAGCAGGTATTGTACTGTGCGGGATTCTATCCTTATGTTGCATAAGCGGTCCAAACTTATCTAAAAAAGCGAAATGCGCAGAAGATACCTCCGGTGTATCCTGGACTTTTGATGAGGAGTCCGGTACGCTGACTTTTTCCGGATCCGGAGTAATAAAGGAAAACAGCAGGATTTTCGAGTATGGGGAACAGCCGGAATGGTATGAGCATATCAATGAAACGAAGCATATTGTGATCAGTGACGGGATTACGGAGATAGGAATGGCCTCCTTTTTTGTATTTGCCAATCTGCAGAGTGTTACGATGGCGGATTCCGTAACCAAGATAGGAGATTGGGCTTTCAGCGACTGCATCAACATGAACGAGATTACGCTGTCAAAAAACATTGTTGAAATCGGAACCGACGCGTTCAGTAACTGTATGGAACTGCAGGAGCTTGTGTTGCCGGATTCGCTGAAGAGGCTGGGATCGATCAGGTTCAGTTACAAAATAAAAAAATTAATCATACCGGATTCCGTTAAAAAACTGGACAACCAGCTTTTAGCTAACTGTTTGGGGCTGGAGGAGGTCAGGCTCCCACGGAACATAAAAACAATAAAGCCGTATGATTTTGTCAATTGCAGGAAACTGACAAAATTGGAAATCCCCCAAAGCGTTCAATCGATTTACATGTCAGCATTCCCCGGAAGCGGACTGAAAACGATCGATATCCCGGGGAATGTTACGGCAATCAAGAACGGGGACTACGGAAGACCGGTGTTTGAACTGGTTCCTGATGAAAAGCTTGCTACCAGGAACCTGCGGCAGATCATCATCCGTTCAAAAAAGGTAAAATCCATACAAAAGAATTCTTTTTCCGGACTTTCCAAAAAGGTCGTGATAAAGGTTCCGGGATCAAAGCTGAAAGCATATTCGAAGATGCTTTATGGCAGCGGGATGAGTAAAAATAATAAGGTTAAGGCGATTTAGATCGGATTTACGAGAAGGAAGCGGCATCACCCTTGTATCTTTCCTACAATGAAGACGGTGAGACATCCTTTGTGAATTAAGAATAAACCTCTGATCATTCGGATTATTTATGTTAACGATACATTTTTTTAAAAAACGAGAAAAAATGTATCGTTAACTTGACTTTAACGAGTATTTTTGTTACAATGAGTCCGATGGAGGGATAGCTATGAAACTGTATAAACGAGAAAAATATCTCAGGAAAATTCGTTCATTCTATGATACGGATGACCTGATCAAGGTTATAACCGGGGTAAGGCGATGTGGTAAATCTAGTCTTATGGAGACCATAGCGACAGAACTTCGCCAGAAAGGTGTATCGGATGAGCGTATTATTTATCTGGATCTGGATAAAAGAGGATATCGAAGCATCAAAAAAGCAGATCAGCTGGATGAGTTGATCGAGTCTTGTTGTCAGAGTCCGGAGCTCAAGTATTTGTTTATAGATGAGATTCAGAATGTAGAAGGATTTGAGGAGGTCATAAACGGATTTCGTACAGAGGGAGGATGGTCGATCTTCATAACCGGCTCAAATTCATATCTTCTCAGTGGTGAACTGGTGACAAAGCTCACCGGAAGATATATTGAATTTGAGATGTATACACTTACTTTTGATGAATACGAGAGAATGAAGGAGTTCTACCATATCGATATCGATCCAAACCCGATGGAGGAGTTGAATCAGTTTATCCTGGAAGGTGGTTTTCCCAGGACTGTCAGGCTTGATTCCACAGAAGCAAGAAAGATATATGTCAAGGAGGTTGTTCGAGAAATATTTGAAAAGGATATTCGCCGTAGGGTAAAGATACGGAATACCGAAACATTTGAGAGCATGCGAAGGTTTTTGATCAATAATTTCGGCGCGCCGATGAGTATTAAGAGTCTGCATGATGCTCTAAACAAATCCGGCCTTGTTATCACCAGAGCGACGGTGACACGATATGTAAATGTACTTTGTGATGCGAAGATTCTGTACGAATGTCCCAGATTTGATTTGAAGTCAAAGAAATCACTGTCCGGTGAAAAGAAGTATTATTTGTCGGATCTTGGGTTTTATTTTTCTGAGAATACGAATAATCAGATCAACTATGGTCCTGTTCTTGAAAATATCGTATATTTGTATGCGCGCAGTGAGGGGTATTCGGTCAGTGTCGGAAGAATCGGAAAGCTTGAATGCGATTTCATACTTCGAAGTCCGGAGTCAGACTACTCTTATGTTCAGGTTTCCTATACTATTCTCTCGAGCAGGGAGACAGAGGATCGCGAATATAGGGCACTTGAGGCTATAAATGACAATTATGATAAGTATGTAGTGACTACAGACTATCTGCTACAGAAACGAAATGGAATCAAGCATGTTAACCTTATAGATCATCTTAAAAATGAAGAGTTGTTTGGTACATCCTATTTATAAGAAAACTGAGAGATTCCAAAACAGCGTTGTGTTTTGTACGATCTTGTACAGATCGGTGTGATATACTGATTTCAGTTTCAAAGGAAACGACGGAAGGAGAGACCGGATGAGAATTCTGTGTATTGATGACGAGCCGCTGATGCGCAAGATGGTCGAACTCGCCGTGAAGGAAGCCAAACCGGATGCCGATGTGCAGGTGTTTGAGCGCCAGGCGGATCTGCTGAAGTCAGCGGAGGATGACGGCTGTGATATCGCCCTGCTGGATATCCACATGCGCGGCATGAACGGTGTGGATCTGGCACGGATGCTGAAGGGCATCAACCCGAAAATGAACATCATATTTGTTACCGGGTTTTCCGAATATAAGGGTGACGCGATGGATCTGAAGGCATCCGGTTACATCATGAAGCCGGTAACCAAAGAGAAGGTTGCCGCGGAACTCGAGGACCTGCGGTTCCCGATCGTGCCGAAAAAGGACGCATTGCTGCGTGTTCAGTGTTTTGGAAATTTTGATGTGTTTACACCGGACGGTGAACATGTCCATTTTGAGCGCAGCCGCAGCAAGGAGGTGTTTGCCTATCTGGTTCACCGCCACGGCAGTTCATGTACGACCAGGGAGATCTGTGCCGCACTGTTTGAGGATGCGCCCTATGATAAAAAGCAGCAGAACCTGATCCAGACAACCATTACATCACTGATCAGTTCCCTGAAAAAGATCGGCGCCGAGGCCGCCATCACCCGCAGCTATAACGCACTGGCCGTCAATGTCGATGTCCTCGACTGTGACTACTATCGCTTTGCCGAGCTGGACGCCGGGGCTGTCAATGCCTACCAGAATGAGTATATGAGCCAGTACTATTGGGCAGAGTTTTTCTTTGATGATTATTGACATGCGATAAAAGTAGCGAGGTATTCATGGAGTTAGCAGATAGAATCAAAGGCTTTTGGAGACGGCAACGATGGGTGATGCCACTTATGTTTGCGGTATCACTGCTGTTTGCCATCCTTTCAATTGTGGGTATAGCGGTCTGGGGTGTTCCGGATCTGGACAGCATGATCTCCTTTACAACCGGAGTGGATGTGGTTAGTCTGTGTATCTGTACGGTATTGCTGTTCTGGCTGATTCAGGACAGGGAGGGTTTTTCCGAGTACACCAGGACCTTTGTTCTGTTGCTGTTTTTCTCATCCGTGATGCTTTTCTCGGATTACTGCCTCAACCATCTGCTGGCGGGTGGGATTCCCACGGCTGTGTTTATCGCTGCCGATACCTGCGATCTGGCCGGCACATTTATCCAACAGTTCCTGCTGTGGAACTTTGTATCCACGATACTGGGGCTGAATGAGCGTTTTCGCCGATTTGTTTCCATACTGATGAATGTGTTGCTGGCGTTCTCGCTTGCATCCGTTTTACTCAATCTGTGGGTGCCGGTATACTTTATTTACGATGAGACAGGTTGGATGGGATCGGCTGTGCTGTATCTATGGCCCACGATTTACTATGGTATAGCATTGTTTTTCATTCTGATCAGCGTAGTTTTAACGAAAAACAAGCTGAAGGACAGGCTGATCGTTGCCACTGCAGCGGTGATTCCGATCATCTGTGACATGATCCTGCTTCCGTTTTTCGATATAAATATCGGATTCGCGTCAACCATGATCTCATTGCTGCTTTTGTACGGAATGGTTGTTGCTAAAAATGAACGGCTCCGGATGGAGACTGAAAAAGAGCTGTATGAGGCCAGGGTCAATCTGATGGTCAGTCAGATGCGTCCGCACTTTGTATACAATACGCTTTCCTCTATCGCCATCCTGTGCAAGCTGGAGCCGGACACGGCCTACGAGGCCACGGTTGCTTTTTCCGACTATCTGCGGGGGAACATGGATGCTCTCAAGCAGAGCGGTCCGGTGCCTTTTTCCAAAGAACTGGAACATCTGAAAAAATACGTTTATATCGAGCAGATGCGATTTCAGGACAAGCTGAATGTCGTATTTGACATACAGGCCACGGACTTTTTCATCCCGATCCTGTCGATCCAGCCGTTGGTAGAGAACGCAATCAAGCACGGCGTGGGGATGAAGGAGGACGGCGGTACCGTGACGATTGCCACCCGTGAGTCGGACGAGAGTTTCGAGGTGATCGTTACCGATGACGGGGTTGGGTTTGATCCGAACGAGATCAAAAAGGACGACGGCAGGTCCCATGTCGGCAGGGAGAACACGATGAAGCGACTGCAGGATATGTGTGACGCAAAAATAACCTATGACAGTACTCCGGGAGAGGGTACCGAGGTTCGCATTATCCTGCCGAAATCCGCGCAAGAATAAAGGAGGAAAAATAGATATGAAAGTATGGAAAAAAACAGTAACAGTTTTATTATCCGCGATGTTGACGGTATCAACGATAAGCATTCAGGTGGGAGCGGAAACAACAGTAAAATCATCCACCTGCGCCACAACAACGTATAAAAAAACTCCCAGGGAAATCATGTACCTGAAGGGTATGCAGGAAACCGTGAATAAAACCGGAAAAACCTTCAATCTCTATGACATAGACCGGGATGAAATCGATGAGCTGTTTGTGGCCGGGGCCGGATCCAAAAAACGCACGGTAAAGGTATTTCTTTATGATAAAAAGACGCGCTCCGCGAAACAGGCCGGATCCTACAAACAGGTGACGAAGCTGTATACAAAGTCATCCAAAAAGAGTGTTATTGTCTTTCAAAAGAAGGGATCGAAAACCGCTTACATCCGCTTGCAGATCAAAAATAAAAAGCTTGTGTCATCCACCGTGACAAAAAAAGCCTGCAAAAACGGAAAGGAGCTGATCCTGCGCGCGAGCAGCCCTTGGGTGCCTTCCCAAATCTACGGTGTAGCTGATTTGACGGAGCGACCTGATGAAAAAACGGATTTCTATTTCGCGACCAACTATGATTTCATCGCCGGAGATCACATCCGGGACACCGGTGATGCCTCGTCACACTGGACCGAGGGTGAGAAACGGACAACCAAAAATCTCAAGGAGCTTTTTTCCGACAGAGACAAATATACCTGTGATCATATTAAGAGAGTCAGAGATTATTATGACATAGCGACGGATTGGGAGAAGCGGGATGCGGACGGCACATCTGCATTGAAAAAGATTTTAGACGGTATCAGCTCCTGTAATTCTCTCTCCGATTTAACGGAGATTCTCGCAGATCCGGACAAAAATCCCGATGCACATCTGCTGAATTTCGGCGTTATGCAGTACGATCCCGACACTTCCGAACTCTGTATGAAGATTGAATTTGATTACAAGGCTGAAAATTTTACAATCAATCCGTATGTCAAGCTGTCAGCGGATGACAGGAAAAATCAGCGGGAGTTTTTTGATGCGAATGCCAGGTACATACTCGGACGAGTCGGATATTCTTCCGATGAGACGGCAAAACTTTTGAAGGAGTGCTATGCCGTGGAGGAGGAACTGGCACCGGACCTCCGGAAAGACGGTGACATAACAGAGGATCAGACGCCGGTTGATATAGCTTCATTTGTCAAAACACATACCGTGTTTCCTCTCGAGAAAATCCTGAACGGATATGGAGTGACATCGGGCAGAGCCATCGTATACATACCGGGATATCTGTCCGCGCTCGATAAATATTACAACGAGGAGAATCTGCAGAAACTCAAAAGCTTTTTACTTGTCCACAATGCCGTGGCAGCACTTGATAAACTGGATTTCGAGGCTTATGCGGTACACGACGGATATGTGGAGGGGAAAAAGGTTTCAACGATCACGGAGGAACAGAAAAAGGATTGGCAGACGGAAATCAATAAAACCTACAATTCCGATTGCCGTGAGCCCAGCTACGGTTTTATGTCAACGGCCGTTGAGAGCGCCTATATGGAGAGCATCGTGGATCCGGACACAAAAAAACGGATTACCGATATCACCGGCAAGATCAAGGCGAGCCTGAGAAATGTCATCCTCAGCGAGACATGGCTCTCCGAGGAGGGTCGTCAGGCGGCGGTTGAAAAGCTCGATAACATGAACTGCTTTATCATGTCACCGGATGAGATCATCGATACTTCCTATCTGAGTATGGATAAAACGAAGTCATATTATGAGAACCGGAGCGTTGTCGAGAATAACAAGCTGAAGCATAACCTGTCATTCATCGGGAAAAAGTACGACAGAAAAAGATGGTACTACGATGTATTTCCCGACCTGACGACGACCATGGTCAATGCCATGTACAATGCGCCGGATAACAATTTCCTGATCTATGAGGGACTGTTGGGACCGGATTTTTACAACAAGGATATGTCGGATGAGGAGGTGCTGGGCAAGATCGGCGGTATCCTCGGTCACGAGATGACACATGGTCTGGATCCGAAGGGCAGCAAGTATGACAAAAACGGAAATCTGGTTGCCACCAAGGATCATCCGGAGGGATGGTTTTCCGTGGAGGACTATGAGGCTTTTCAGAAACAGATTAACAAGGTAGCCGCTTACTACGATGCGATCTATCCGGTTCCGTGGGCTCATTTCAAGGGCAAGAAACTGACCGGTGAGTCGATCGGAGATATGGGAGGCATGGCAGCTGCACTCGGTGTTGCAAAGGATATGCCGGGATTCGATTATAAAAAGTTTTTCGAGGCGTACGCGGATCTCTGGTGTGACCAGAGCGGTTTGGAATTTGTGGAGCAGCTGATCGTTTCGGATAATCATCCGCTCCGTTATCTGCGTGTGAATGTGATGGTGCAGCAGTTTGATGAGTTTTTTGAAGCGTATGGAATCCGGGAGGGCGATGGCATGTATGTCGCGCCGGAGGACAGGATCCGCGTGTGGTAATAGATATGAAGCCTAAATCGATACAGGATATGAATGACCGGCAGAAAAAACGCAACAGTTTTGCCGGGAAGACGGTGCGCCTGATCGTATTTCTGACTTTGATGATTGGAATCACAGCAGGTGTATTTGTCTTTTTTCTGTACTATTTTTCACTGGATTATGCATACAGAACCAATACGTGGCAGGACGCAAGGATTATATCGCAGTCACTGGATGTTAATGAATTGGCCGACCTGGCAGAGACGGTTTCGGGTGTGTATGAAACGCTCACCGAGGAGGATTTGCATGACCATGAGAAAAAACACCTGAATAAATACCAATCGGTATACAATAGTCCTTCTTACTATGGGCAATTGAGAATACTTCGGGATGCATGGAAGGCAAGCGACGATGAGGCGGTTTTTATAGCGTTTATAGATACCAAACACAATCGGATGGTGTATCTCATGGACGCGGATGATTCGGAAAATCAGTGTCCGCCCGGTTATTGGGATGAGTGTAGTCCGGATGCGACAGCTACGTTTATGGAGGAAAACGACATCCCCTGGTTTGACAGTCTATTCGCTGATAAAAAGATTCCCGCCGTTACCTATCGAATGGAAAAGTATGGATTTCGAGCTTGTGCGGCTGAGAAACTGTTCAGTTTCGGGGAGTATCCTGTTTTTGTATTCTGCGAGGAGGACATGAATCACGCGGTCAGGACAAGTATTTGGTTTATTATTCATTATGCGATGCTGATTACAATCGTTATGGTGATTGTGCTGATCGTTACGATCCGGAGAACAAAAAAAAGAACGGTTATTCCTGTCAATGAGATGGCAGCGGCCGCCTCGGAATATGCCAGGGACAACAGGGAAGGTCGTCATGGCGCACCGCACTTCTCCAACCTGAATATCCGTACCGGAGACGAGATTGAGGTCCTCAGCATAGCCATGAAGGACATGGAACATGAACTCGCGGAGTATGTACAGAATCTCACAAGGGTTACCAGGGAAAAGGAACGAGTCAGCACGGAACTGACGCTGGCAAACAGGATACAGGCAGCGATGCTGCCGAGTGATTTTCCGCCTTTTCCGGATCGCAGGGAGTTTGATATCTACGCGAGTATGACACCTGCAAAGGAGGTTGGCGGCGATTTCTATGATTTTTTCTTTTTGGATGGGAATCATCTCGCCATCGTGATGGCGGATGTGTCCGATAAGGGGATTCCGGCGGCGATGTTCATGATGCTGACCAAAAACATGATCCAGACACGAATGATGACAGGTGGTACGCCCGCGCAGGTTTTGGAAGATGTGAATGAAATGGTCTGTGCCAACAACCGCGAGAACATGTTTGTTACGGTATGGCTCGGCATACTTGATACCGAAACGGGTGTTCTCACAGCGTCAAATGCGGGACACGAGAATCCTATTCTGAGGATGCCGGGCGAGGACTTCCGGGTTGTAGAGGATGAGCATGGGATCGTGATCGGTTCTTTCGATGGGAGTGAATATACGGACTATGAGCTTAATCTAAAACCGGGAGCCATTCTTTTTGCATACACGGACGGGGTACCGGAAGCAACAAATGCAGATAGAGAGCAATTTGGTTTGGAACGAACGCTTGGAGCCCTCAATTCCTGCGGGGATGGTAATCCGGAAGCAGTCTTGTCGGCGGTACACGAGCGAGTTAAAGTCTTTACGGGTGAAGCAGAGCAATTCGATGACTTGACGATGCTCTGCATACGGTATAACGGTAAACGGGTTTAAACGGGAGGATAGAGTGAGAATGAGAATGATAAAGTCAGTAACTGCCTTTATGCTGGTTTTCGCTATGATTGCAGGGAGTATCTGTGTCACGGAGACGGAGGCAGCGTCTGCCGAGGTTCGTCTTCGGGAGAATTCCGGTACGCTTACCATCCGACAGGACGGATCACAGATTACCAGGAGCAAAACGAAGATCCGGGTGAAGAAGCGGGATGGTGTCAAGATTAAAAAGATCACCTATCAGACGGCGGATCCGGATGTGGTAAAGGTAAGTAAAAAGGGGAAGGTCACGCCGAAGGCCATGGGCGCGACGACGGTTACCGTCCGGGTGAAATACCGTTATCGAAAGAAAGATAAAACAAAGAAGCTGAATTACCGGGTAAGAGTGGACAAGGACTACCGCCATATCCTCTCGGGACTGACGTTAAAATACAAAACTTATGCCACCTGTGTGGATGGTGCGGAGGGGATCAATCCCTGCTATGACACGACGGTGCAGATGGATAAGGAGTTCTTTGCATGGGATTGCCTGTCCATGTCTGTCTCGGATCCGTCCGTTGCAGACATCGGGGAAAACGGTCTGTTAGTCGGGAAAAAGACCGGCACCACGTCGGTTTCCATAAAGTCTACGGACGATACCGGTCTGTCCGTTACGGCGACGTTAAAGGTTTTTACCACGAGGAGCGAGCTGGAGGAGAAAAACGATCTATATAACTCAGTTCGCGACGGCTACATGGCTAAGGTGGAGAGCGGCTGGACCGAAGAGGAAAAGGAAAGGTTTGTCGACGAGGACGGAGCGGTTCACTGGAGTCAAGCAAGTGAGATCAAACTGCAAACGGATACTAACAAAGACGCAATCATCAAGACCTATTCTTCCGCCCCCAAGCAACCGGACAATACGCCGGGGGATGCACTGAACTCAATCCTGTCAACGGGATTGGCGATGCTTAATGGCGGAGATACGGCAGAGGAAGCATTTTTCCGGATCCTTCAGGACAAGGTGGTGGCACCGATCCGGGAAGCGAACTCGATAGAGGAGCTGGTCCGTGTCAGCGAGGATCTGGAAAAAAGAGGGCTCCCCGGGTTTTTGAACGCGTCCGGCTTTTTCAAGTACAGAGAAAACGATTCGTATTATGCAGATGTAATGAACGGGAAACTGCCGCTCCCGTCCGGACCGACCGATGTGAGCAGGCGATATCTGCCGTCGATCAATTCCTCTGTCAGTCAGGCGGGGCATGCCGGAGCCTCTGAGAAAGAAAAGAAATTCATACAAAACGGGTATAAAACGCTTTTCAAACTATTGGGTTTCGGTACGCTTTCTAAAAAAGAACTGGCGGATTATGTGGATTTGCTGACAGAATACGGGACGATGTTTAACAATGATACATCCTCGGATGAACGGAAGCCTTTGAAAGAGGTGGATGAGGAGTACCCGTACCTGCGTATCCGCGAGCACCTTGAGAACAAGGGTTACCGGATTTCCGGGGAGGATCCGGTGGAGATTCAGCATCCGTCTGCCAATAGGCTGTTGGACAAATATCTGTCGCAGGAAAAGAACCTGGGGATCATGAAACTGTATCTGGCGGAAGCGGCAACCTATGATCTCGTCAATTATACCAGAGCGAGTTTGCGGATCGCCTATGAGATGAATCCGGAGTCTTCTGATGATGAGGCATCAATCAGGGAGTCCGTCGAAAATGATTATAAAAGACAGATGGAGGGCCTTGAGGGGCTGGTTCCCTGGGATTTTGAACACATATATACGGATACGGTATATCCGAAAGGCTTCAAGACACAGTTTGAGGAATTGGTTCAGGAATACAAGGATGCTTACCGTGAGGCCATCTCTGCCTCCGGATACGGGGAGACCTTCAAGGTAAATATGCTGAAAAAATTGGATACACTGGATGTGGAATGCCTGTATCCCGATGATGCTACCTATAAAAAATATGAAATCCCTTATGATCTGGTTACTGCGGCCGAAGGAGGCAATCTGGCGGATAACGTATTGAAGGTGTACAGGTACCAGGCGGATCTGGAACGTATGACGATCGGCACCGAGGTCGATCGCATGAGCTGGTGGTATCCGGATGATGCAGTCAATCAGAATCTGCCGGGTACGGCCAACGCCTACTACAATTTCCTCGTGAATCGCTGTGTGTTTTTCCATGGCGGAATCGGCAAGGATGTGTTATTTTTCTATAACGAACAGGGGGACGAGGAGACAGATGTAAAAAACATCAGCTACATGGCTACAACGATCGGACATGAGATGGGACATGCGTTTGACACGACAGGAAGCCGCTTTGATGCAGAGGGTATGCTGGTTGATCTGTGGGGAGCGGATGATCGCACGCTTTATGACAACAAGGTTAAAAAACTCGCTGAAATCTACGGTTCCCTGCTTTTGCATGCCGACCGGGAGGAGAACAAGGCCTATTACCAAAATGGGATGAATGTGGTCGGGGAGTCGATGGCAGACCTCGGCGGAACGGAGATCGCGCTCCGAATCCTGCAGAAAAAGTACCCCGGGCGTGACGACCTGATCCAAAAATTCTTCCGATACACGGCGGAACAGTGGATGACGACGGAGCAGGATTCGATTCCGCCGTATATGCTGGACGGCTATATCAATGATGTCCATCCGCTGTCCCGCGCCCGGACAAATGGCGTGGCGTCCATGATGGATGCATTCTATCGTGTCTTTGATGTAAAGGAGGGGGATGCGATGTATCTTGCGCCGGAGGACCGTGTGGAATTGTGGAGCGCAGATTGAGAACATAAAATAAGAATTCGAAAATGTAGTACCGACTCGATCGCAAAGGATGCAAAGATCATCACATCAAAGGCAGTACATCAGGATGGCATCGTAGATTCACTGAAAACGCTCGCATCAGGGATCTTTACCGGAAGCGCAAAGTTCTATACGACCACAACCGGATACAACATCGACAGCAGAAACGCTGCAGAGGAGGAGATCCTCGTCTGGGTTGAGGGCACAAAGTACGTTGTTAACTACGAGTATGAATCCGGAACCGGAACCGTGCTGAACTTCAACTGATCACCTCGTAACTGCTTTCCGTCTCACGGGTGGCGATTATAGCTCTGGGATGTTTGCAAGTTTTAACAAATCCTATTTTATAGGCAATAATCATTATTGTCAACGAAAAGATTCTTGGTTGGTCGGTGGAGGATTATTACTTGAAAAAAGTGCTGTTTTGTGATATGGTTTTTTTGTACAGATTTTGTATAGAACAAGGAGGGATTGAAGCTGCTTTATGATAGTGAGATCATCAAAAACCAGAGTTGCATCTGCCACATTGCTTTCTCTTGCCATCCTGATGTCGGGAATCGGCACAGGCATAGTTCCGGGGACAGCGGAGGGAAATGCGGAAGCCAAGGCCTCCCCAGTGTCCCTGGCCGATAAAAAGGTCACGCTTACCGTGACACAGAGTGGCAAAAAAAAGATATGTCAGTCGACCAAGCTTAAGGTGGTAAAGAAAAAGGGCGTGACAATCAAAAAGATCAAGTGGCAGTCCTACGATCCCTCGGTAGCCAAAGTCAGTAAAAAGGGTAAAGTGACTGCTCAGGAAATGGGCGCATGTGAAATCAATGTCAATGTGAAATACCGTTACAAAAAAAAGACCGGCTCAGAAGACCTGGTATGTATGGTGAAGGTAAGGAACAAATATAAAAATGTATTGACTGACATCAAATTTAAGCATCCGAATTACGCAACCTTTGTCGGAAATTCCGAGGGAGTCTGTCCCTGCTTCAAAAGCGTCACCGATCTCGGCTATCGTTTCTACCTTTGGGACTGTATTGAGATGAAAGTAGCGGACACCAAGGTTGCAGCCCCCGGTAATGCCGGCTATATTCTCGGTCTGAAGCCCGGTACCACGACCGTTACCATATCCTCAACCGACGGCTCCGGCCTGTCAGCCACGGCAACGATTCGCGTATATGCTTCTGCAGCCGACATGCCACCCGCAGAGGATCTGTATGAGAGCCAGAAAGACAGCTTTATGGAACGACTCGAGGGCAGCTGGACGGAGGAGGAGAAAAAAAGATTTACGGATAAAAACGGAAATGTAAAGTGGGATTACCCTACTGAAGCCGATTTTCTCTACGAAGAAAACTGTGCGAAGATCAATGATGACTATGAAAACGGCCGGATCACGGATCATCCGGACGGATCGGCTGAGGATGCAGTGCTGTCGCTGATTTCCACACGCGACGACATGCTGACGCGGTCAGACGGTGATGAAGTCTTTTTCAATACGTTGAGGGATGCGGTGGTATCACCGATCATAAACGCGAAAAACCTCTCGGAGTTAAGGGAAGTATGCGCCGGATTCGGACACGACGGAATCAATGCCCTTCTGGAAACCAATGATTTTGATCAGGAACAGGACAATGAAGAATTGTACGCAGCCATATCCCAAGGAGATCAAAATGCCACGGAAGAAGAAATGAGCTGCCGGACATATTCCTATCTGCAGGTCTGTTCCAATTGTTTTTCGCGTCTGAGTAATCTGGACGGATCAGCGAAACAGCAGAAAAAGACGATCAAAACCTTTGTTAAAAACGTGCTCGGATATATGGGAATCACCGATGAGTCCATGGTCAGCAAAACACAGGATTATATGATTTCTCTGATTGAGGCGGCGGAAAAAGATGACGGTTCGCGCTCAAAACTCATGAAAGTATCAACGCTTGATAAAAAGTATCCGAATATCGGGATGAAGGAATGGGCAGGAAAGCTTGATTTCAGTGATGAAGCGGATCCGCTCATCAGCTTTGAGGGAAAAGCATCCATGTCCGTGCTCAACAAGGCTTTTTCATCTGAGAATAATCTCGATGCCTTGAAAGGATATGCGGTTCTCACGGCAGCAAGCGACCTGATCGTCTATACCCGACAGGGATTGCGGGACATGATCACGACCTTTGAAACCTATATGATCGAAGGAAAAAAGGATGCACAGGTTCAGAAAGTCGTGGAGAAGCAATTCAAGAACAATCTTAAGGGTTTATTGAAACGGATTCCGTGGGACTATGATCAGGTGTACACCCGTACGGTATACAGCAAGACATATAAATCGGAATTTGAAAGTCTGGTCAGGCGATTTATGGATACCTACCGGGAAGCCATATCGGAATGCAATTACAGTGAAAAAGCACGAGGCGAGATGCTTGAAAAAATTGACAAGATGAAAAACCTGGCTCTGTATCCGACAGAGGAGGAGTATGCGACACTCCGGGTTCAGGATGATATGAGAACTGCCGGGGAAGGCGGCAATCTGGCAGAGACATTGTTGCACATCGAAAGTTATGAAGCCTACCTGGTTCATCTGACAACGAAGGAAGAATACGGCTCTATTCCGTGGTGGGCACCGGAAGATGAGCTGGATAGCGGCACGATCCCCTGGGATAATAACGCCTATGCCTATTATTATCCGAACGAGACGATTCTTTGCCATGTTTGCTGCGCACCGCTTTTTACGGACAATCCAACTGGCTCCGAAACGATTGACATAAAAAACATCGCCTATATGGCAACCACCATCGGTCATGAGATCGGACATCATTTTGACGGCATCGGCAATAATTTCAATGCGGACGGCAATATGCAACGCAGCTGGGAGCCATCGGATGAAGACGCTTTTGACAGAAAATGCGAAAAAATAGCTGAGCTGTACGGTTCCTATGCCGAATTCTTATCCGATATAGACAAATCCGTTTTGTACCAGAACGGACTGGATGTTCGGAACGAGGCTATTGCCGATCTCGGCGGTACGGAGATCGCGCTTCGCCTCCTGAAAAAAACATATCCGGGAAACGATGGCTATATTCGTGATTTCTTTATATTAACGGCCGAGCAGTGGAACAACACATTATATGACTATTCTTCTATCGGTGATCTGGAACCATTTGCAGGGGATGTACACCCGCAGTCCCGGGCACGCGCCAACGGAGTCGCCATGTGCATGGATGAATTCTACCGTGTCTTTGATGTAAAGGAAGGGGATGCGATGTATCTCGCGCCGGAGGATCGTGTGGAATTGTGGAGCGCAGATTGAGAATAATTGTTTTTTTGTACAGATCTTGTACAGATTGATATGTTATAGTGGTTTCAACAAGAAAAAAATAATGCCGATGAAACGGCGCAAAAAAAGGAGGAAACAGTCATGAGAACACAAAAAATGAAAGGATTAAAGAAAACAGGCGTGATGCTGCTCGCGTTGGCACTGGCTGTGCCGATGATCGCCGCGCCGCAGAAAAAGGCAGAGGCAGCAAAGAAGGCACCATCGCTGCTTTTTACATCCACGGAGGCTCTTCCGGAGACATCGCAGACCATTTATATCGAGAAAAACGGTGCGAAGATCCTGAAGACTACATGGAAAACCGGTGACAAGACGGTAGCGGAGCTGTCCAAGAAGAAAAAGACGCAGGTTGATTTCAAGGCCGGGGGTGCCGGTGACACATCGACAAAGGTAACTGCCAAGGTAAAATACAAGGTCGGGAAAAAGGTCAAGATCAAAAAACTTACCTGCAAGGTGAAGGTGGTCTGGCTCAGCATCGAGAGAGCAGCGGCACGAACCAACCAGACGGATGGCAATACCGAGCTCGCCATTTATTTTAACCAGTCGACAACCAATATAAACAAATATGATTCGGTGCCTGAGGAAGGAGAGATACTGGATGTAGGTTACTGGACGACCAATGCCGACAAGGTGGCAGAGGTGACGGATACCTCGTCCGCGTCCGGCGGAGCTGTCAAGGTCGCAAAGGTTACCGACTCCGATTATCGTGGCCGTCCAATCGTAACCGTTGACCTCGGCAAGCCTGTAACGGAAAAAACAAGCTACCATGTAACGCTGATGGGTTACAAGGGTGCCGGTTCCAAAATGATCATCGAGACCGATATCACGGCGGATCCGAAAAAGGTGACGCTGAC
>JAGABX010000071.1 GCA_017614395.1 Eubacterium sp. | reverse complement strand
GGTTGCCGAGGCCATAACCCCTCTTCGCTTCGCTACGCGTAGGTTCGACCAGCCATTCACGCTTCACTTCGTTCGTGTTCATGGGGTCTCTCGTATCAAGGCGATAGTCCGGTGGACTGTTGTATCGAGAGCCCGGTAAGCGTCGGAATTCTATTTTACCCCCTCGATGGCCAGTAATCAAAGGCATATATGAGTAATTTTTCTTATTTTTAGTCACACGTGTCCTTTTTTATCCGATAAATTACCGAAAAAATCTGATATAATACGATAGAACCTTTTTGACCATGACCGTAGAATGCATGAAATGCGCATAAAACGGTCATTTATTTCGAACCGTAGCATTTCCGCTACAAACTGAAAAAGGAGGCTTTGCATGAAATCAACCTACTCATTCAAAAAAAGCACCGGAAGAAACAATCCCTACATCAACTGTCTTTCCGAGTTTCTCTATGAAGTTCGAAGTTCACAGTTCCGTGAAACTCAGGAATCCTTCGGTGACAGATGCGGACTGTCGCAAAAAACGATCTCGCGTCTTGAAAACACCGGTCATCACCAGGTAATCTCTCTAAATTCATTGATCAAAATATCCGGCGGAATCGGTGTGTTCCCATCTCAGTTTTTAGCCCAGGTCGAGCGCGTGTTATCAGAGAAAAATCCTGATTACACACAGGAATTCAGGGAATGTCTGAACCATTATGATTCTGTTTTCAACACCGGTTCAGCCGACACCATAGATGAAATGCTGGTTCTCCTGCAGGCATCCCTGATGTTCATACATCTGATTCAAACGAAAGAATTGGAACAGATCACCCGTGATGACATTATGCGGCTCTATGTCTTTTTCCGTAAATAAAAAAAAACTTGACAGTTTATGAATTGTATTATAGAATACAGAGGTGTCTGATTATAGGGAAACCGATCCATGTTTCCTTAATATTAAAAGAGTGGAGGTGTTAGAATGGCAAATATCAAGTCCGCGAAGAAACGCATCCTGGTTTCGAAAAAGCGCGCAGACCGCAACAAGTCAGTACGCTCTCGCATCAAGACCGCTGAGAAAAAGGTCGTTGCTGCTATCGAGGCCGGTGATAAGGCAGCTGCAACGGAGGCTCTCCGCGCCGCAGTTTCTGAACTTGACAAGGCGACCAAAAAGGGTATTTATCACAAGAATACCACTGCACGCAAGGTGTCGCGCCTGACCAAGGCCGTTAATGCCTTGGGCTAATACCCCAGCATTATTCCCCTAATGCAAATCAAAAGCAACCATGTCGATTTGATATGGTTGCTTTTTTAACGAATGTATATCTGACTCCAAATGAGCATACTGAATTGGGACACCGTCCCGCTCACACCCTGAAATTCATGTGGAGCAGGTGTTTATTCTGAAGCCCTGCGTTTGATCGACATATAGCACAACAACGCCAAAGGACTGTACAACACGATCACGAGCAGTGCTCCGGCCCACCCGCCGATAAAAATGCTGCACGCTCCCACCAGACCAATCATGATCAGAGTCGCGAACAAATTCGGCAGGAGATAAACCGTCACGGCCGTTCCTCTCTTGACCACCTCAATCTCATTCTCCCAGTCAAGCTTCTGATGTTTGATCCCACATCTCATTCCATAAGTCGTCGAGAACAGGCACATCACGGTAATCATGAGCATCCCTAAAATATACTCATACCATGACGCACGCAATGAAATCATCCCCATCAGGACCGCAAACCATCCGGGAACGAGGTTGATCATCAGATTAAAAAGCATCTTGCCTTTGTAAACATCCATCATATTGAGAGGAAGACTTTTTATTATCCAATAGTTTTTCCCCTCCAGTGACGGACTCGGCGCAGTTGTCGGCACCATCCCGACGAAAAAGTATATTAACACCGGCCAGACCAGAGTGAACGGGGCGATATCCACCTGATGTCCCTTGGCCATGGCTGTCACGATGGACTGAATATCCACAAACGGGATAACCACACCGACCAGCAGGCATAACACAATGCCCAAACCGAGATTGACGGCGCTGACGGTAGAACCGGTGATGAGCCTGTAATCGTTGAAAGCAATGCTCTTCACGACTGATTTCTGTTTGTAGGCGATCGCTCCGCTCCTGACCTTTTTATGCGCTGCCGAATTCATCAGTCGCGAGTTGATGCGCCGGTATGTCACGGCAATAAAGAACACAACAACCGAGAACACTGCCACCGAAACAACTATCAGCAGAATAAAAGAAAGGATATCACCGTTTAATACCGCTTTTTCAAACCATCCTGCTGTCGGAACGGCATCGGACACACCTGATACTGCCTTGGATGACTCCCTGATCAGATTTTCCAGCTGATCGTTTTCCACCACATCCTGAACAAAAAATCGAATGAAAAACAGCGGCAGGATCAGAATAAACGTCAGAGCGATCTGCACCTGCTTTTTATAACGGAAATGAGAGCCGGCAGCCGCGATAACGAATCCGATCAGCGCTGACACAGCCGTCGGCACTAACGGCAGAAAAAGCGTGAGCACGATCCATGAAACAAAACACCATACAGACGGCTTCGCTGCTATCGCATATCCTGCCAGCGCCGCCAGAGAAATGAGCGCATTCCATCGCATATCAGCGAGATACATCAGCAAAAAACGGTCCACCACGATAGATCTGACGGAAAAAGGCATAGCCATCAGCATGTCATAGCCCTTGAACGCGTACAGATATCCGTTGGATTTGAGTATTGTCAGAATCAGCGACAAAACCGTAATCACCGAAGCCACTATGCCCGGTACCATTGCCCCGAGCCCGAAATAAGTCGTTCCGAAGGAGTATGCTCCTATGATTCCTGCTCCCAATACGGCCACAACAATATTCCCCGTCAATGAAAAAGCAGCCGCCCGACGTTTTGATTTATCCTGTGAGTGTTTGATGACATTGCGCCGGCTGGTTGATGTCATCATGGTTTTCAGCAAAGTAATACTATTCATCCTTTACCGCCTCCATAAAAACATCCTCAAGGGACTGGTTTTCTCCCAACAGTTCCTCCATTGTCCCGTTCGCTATTATAGTGCCTCTTTTTATTATTGCTATCTTGTTGCACAGTTTTTCGGCCACATCCAAAACATGCGTGGAGAAAAACACCGCGCTTCCATTCTCGCACATCTCATGCATGATTTCCTTGAGAATGAACGAAGCCTTGGGATCGAGTCCGACAAACGGCTCATCCAAAACCAGCAGCTTCGGCTCATGTATCAATGCGGATATGATCGCCACCTTCTGTTTCATGCCGTGCGAATACGAACTGATCAGATCCGGCAGTGCATCCGATATCTCGAACCTTGCAGCATAATTCTCAATACGCTGTTTCCTGACCTCCTCACTGATGCCGAACGCATCGGAAACAAAATTCAGGTGCTGGATACCGGTCAGATTCTCGTACAGATCGGGGTTGTCG
>JAGABX010000070.1 GCA_017614395.1 Eubacterium sp. | reverse complement strand
TATTTCCCGAACGGTCTCAGCACGACGGCTGCCAGCGGTTCAGCTGCCAGCGGTTCCGCCGCAAGCGGGTCGGGCAGTGAGCTGTCGGCAACCCCTGCCGATGACTCCTATTGCGTGCCGGCTGCCACCCTCGGCTTCACACCGGAGGAGAAACAGGAGCTCGGTGACAAAACGCCGGTCGTTGCCATCGTCGACGACGGCGTGGACTACACCCACGAGGATCTGAAAAACATGATGTGGAACAATCCGTTCAGCAAAAAGAAGCTCCCCGGCAAACACGGGTACGACTTTGCTCTGGACAAGGATGATCCCATGCCGTACGAGGGGGACGATCACGCCACGCACATCGCCGGCTACATCGCCGCTGAGAGCGACAACGGTATCGGCATGGCCGGAATCTGCAAAAATGTCAGGATCATGTCCTGCAAAACCTTTGACGGAAACGACAGCTCGTATGATGCGGATTTTGCCGCCTATGAATACATCTACAAGGCAAAAAAACTCGGCGTCAATGTCGTTGCCGTCAACTGCTCGTTCGGGAACGGCCCCACAGAAGAAGAGGATCCGGACATGACGGAGGCGCTGGCTCCCTATGACATCGCTGCGAACAAGCTCGGTTCCCTGGGCATCATTACCGTTTTTGCCTCCGGCAACAGCAGCGATGATTTCGATGTGAAAAAATACGGACTGCCCTCGCAACTGAAAAGCCCCTATATTGTCAAGGTGGGCGCCTCTACCTACGCGGGCACGCCGGCCTATTTCTCGAACTACGGGGCAACGACTGTGGATCTGTTCGCGCCGGGTGATGCTCTCATGAGCTGCGCCGGAGATGACAACTATTTACCGGAGTCCTACACACCGGAGCAGCGCAAGGAAAAATGCCTGTACTATAATGATTTCTCCGGTGGTTCCGTCGACTCCGTCAAGACAGTCACGGATCTGTTTCCCTCGAAAAAATCCGCCGTTACCCTTTCCCACAGTGACTGGGATTTCGTCGGAGATAAAAAGAACGGCTCCCTGCGAGCTATGCTCCCCTACATGCGGAATACCGATTCCCGCGCCTACAATATGTATTTCGATATCACTGACAGGAACATCGATCTGAAAAAGCAATACCGTCTCAGTTTTGATTACCTGGAAGAAACGGACGGAATCGGAAACTGGTCACACCTTCAGAGAATAGTGAACCTGTCACATGCACTGATCATTTTCACCCGCGGTGACCGTACCTATCTGGTCATCAATCTCCGGGAGTTATTCACCGACACCTCGAAAAAAATCGGTTCAGCATACCTGTTTGACAACCTGTCCATTTCCGTTGCCGACCCGGACGAGACACAGTTCGGGAGGTACGAATATTCGGGCGGCACCTCATTCTCCGCTCCGATCGTAGTCGCAGCCATTGCGCGTTTGAGAATGCTGTATCCGGATGACAACGCAGCGACGATCCGCGCCAAGCTCATGGCTTCAACGAGAAAGCTTGACGCCCTGACAGGAAAGTGCATCTGCAACGGTACTTTGGATATGTCAAAATTTGAGTCGGTCGCTGATATAAAGGCCGAGCCGTTCAAATTTAAAGTAGAGGATATCGTACTCAGTGAATTCTCGACCACACTGAAGGCCGGGAAGAGTCTGAAGCTCACTGCAACTGTCCTGCCAGTCTATGCTACCAACCAAGAGCTCTCCTGGTCAGTCAGCAACAGCAAGTGGGCAACCGTCTCAAATAACGGTGTTGTAACAGCTAAATCGGCAGGCATCGGCCATACCGTCAATGTAATTGTGAAGCCCAAAGACGGTAGCAAGGTCAAATCAAACTGCAAGATCAAAATCATAAAGTAAACGCATATAAAATTACGTTTACTTTAAATCGAGAAAAAAAGGGGAGAAATCATGCTGGAGGAGAAACAGAGTTCAAAATTTGTGTGGGTACTGGGTCTGATACTGGGGAGTATCGGACTGAATATCCTCGGTTCACAGATTGCTGCATGGACCGGGATAGTTCTCTACCTCGACTCCATAGGAACCGTAGTTTCATCTGCGCTTGGGGGTTATATTCCTGGCATCATCGTCGGGTTTTTGACAAACATGCTCAAAACCATTTCAGACACACCCTCTATCTACTACGGAGTTATAAATGTTCTGATAGCCGTATTCTCCGCATTTTTCGTGCGGAGAGGCTTTTTCAGAAATCCTCTGCGCCTGCTCGCACCGATATTCGCGACGGGCATTCTCGTCGGATCCCTCAGTTCAATACTGACCTGGTTTCTCTATGGATTCGCGACAGAGGGGATCACTGCTGACCTGGCATCTTATGTTCATACTCATACATTTCTCGGACTTTTTCCGTCACAGATTACAGCCGATGTGACTGTAGACTTAGCGGATAAACTAGTGACATTTTTAATAGCGTTCGGCATATTCCATCTGATACCGAAACAATTCAAGTCAAATTTTCACCTGACAAACTGGCAACAGGAACCCCTGTCAAAGGAAATGCTGGGCTCTGCCCGTAAAACGAGCATCCGGCGCATGTCTCTGCGGACCAAGATACTCATGGTCCTGATACCATCCATGCTGGTCATAGCAGCTGCGGCAACCCTGATCAGCTATGAGATTTATAAACACAATAATGAAGAGGATTATGAACAGCTCGCCTCCACGGTTGCGAATCTGGCCGCGGACATGATAGACCCGGGTCGCGTCGATGATTACCTCGAATTAGGTGCGAAAGCCGACGGCTACAATGCGGTGAAACGATCATTGCTCAGCCTGCGTGAAAGTTCAGATAAAATTGCCTACGTTTACGTCTTGCGTGTGCTGGAGGATGGTTGCCATGTTGTATTTGACGTTGATACCAACCCGAATACGTCATGGGATCCGGGAGACATCATACAGCTCGATGATGCATATGATCCGTACATTCCTGACATGCTGGAGGGACACCCGATAGAACCTATCATCACTGAGGATGAGTACGGATGGCTGATGGTTGTCTACAAGCCGGTATATAACGATGCAGGAAGATGTGTCTGCTACGCCTGTGTAGATGTCTCGATGGAGGCACTCCGGAGCAGTGGTTACACATTTTTAGCCAAGCTGTTTTCCCTGTTTTTCGGACTTTTTATAATGATACTGGCAATAGGCCTGTGGCTGACCGAATACCATATCATACTGCCGACAAATTCAATTTCATACAGGGTATCGCATTTCGCGCATGACAACAAGGAGGCCATGGGCGACCATGTCCGTGCCATACACGAGCTCGACATCGTGACCGGTGATGAAGTGGAAAACCTCTACCACGCCGTATCCAAGATGGCGGATGATGACTACCAGTATATGTTAGATATCCAGAAAAAGAATGACATGATCATGCAGATGCAGAGCGGTCTGATCATGATACTCGCGGATATCGTCGAGAGCCGTGACAAATGCACCGGTGACCATGTTCGGAAAACAGCAGAATATACCAAAATTATCATGACCTCTATGAAGGAGTTAGATATCTGCACGGATCAGTTGACAGATGAGTTTATGAACAACGTTTACAATTCCGCGCCGCTGCATGACGTAGGCAAAATCCATGTTTCGGATGCAATCCTGAACAAGAATGGCAAACTGACCGACGAAGAATTTGCGATAATGAAGGAACATACAACAGTGGGTGCGCAAATCCTCGACCGGGCAATCGAGCTGGTTCCCGATACAAGCGGCTATCTGCATGAAGCCAAAAACCTGGCGCTGTATCATCATGAAAAATGGAACGGTTCGGGTTATCCGATGGGAATCGCCGGCGAGGATATTCCGCTGTCAGCGCGCATCATGGCTGTGGCTGATGTATTTGACGCGCTGGTTTCAGTACGCAGTTATAAAAAGGGAATGCCGTTTGAAAAAGCTATGGGGATTATTACCGAGGGATCGGGATCACATTTCGATCCGGAAGTGGTACGCGCCTTTGAATCGGCAGAGGACGAGGTCAGGCGCGTTTCCGAAATGCACATGGAGCAGGTGGAATTTAAACTGTAGTTATTTCTTTTTTAGAATGAACTCCACATCCAGGTCGCATTTACCGGAGACACCCGGGACGTCGCCGGATTCGGAATACTGCCAGTAAGTAAGGCGGTAGGGAGTCTGTGGTTCAGGTCTATAGTCAGCGTACCAGATGGGATAGGCCTCAAGCTGAGAGAGGTCAAACATATGATCCTCACAATATAGATTGCTGTATATGGCCGGTTGATAGCCGGCCTTTTCTATTTTCTTGCAGAAGGCAAGAGTGTTTTTCGTGAACTGCTCCTTGGATACACCATCGGTGCGGGCAGTATCCTCCCTGATGTATTCCGGATCAAACACAACCGGGAGCTCAAGTTTAGAATTATTCAGTTCGCGTAAAACGAGGTCTGCCTCCTCGCGGGCTTCCGCTTCGTTCACTGCCTGAGAGAAAAAGTAGACGCCCAAATCGATGCCTGCGGCACGAGCCTTTTTAAAACTCGATTGGAACTCGTTATCCACGCAGAGCTTCCCCTCTCCACCATAACCGCGGTAACCGAGACGCAAGAAAGCAAATTTGTAACCGGCCTTTTTAACCTTCTCCCAATCGATGGCGCCGTTATGATGAGAAACATCAACCCCGTGGCGAATCGTGTAGGTGCCGTCATCATAGTCCTCCGGAAGCTTTTTCCCACCGGGCGTATGTGTCAGATAGGTCCAGTCATATGGATGTTTAGTCACACGGTCGTCAATGACCATCTCATAACGATTTCCCTCTACATCATAATAGATCAATGTTTCCGGCGTGGGCACAGGTTCGGCCGTATCCGGCGCTTCCGTTGTCTCTGTCTCCTGTTCCGTGTTTTGATCCGAACCGTTACCGTCCGGCATTTTTTGCAACGAACAGGCCGTCAACGATAACGTTATCAAACACAAGGACATCGCTGTCGCGAAGTGTTGTCTGATTGTTTTCCTGGTCATTTTTCTTTGCTCCTCTAATAACAACGCCCCCGCTGACACCGGGCCATCCCGATGCCCACAGGGGCGCTTGATCTGGTCAGATAATGAATGGCCGAATTTCAGCCATAACAGATACAGGCAACCGTGAAACACATCACTGACGTGCCATCAGAAGAGAGCTCCGAATTTCTTGCTCTCCTCTTCCTCCTGCTTTTTCTGCATCATCAACTGGTATGTCTGGAGAAGATTCTCCTTGGAAAGTTTGGATGCCATCTCCGCAATATCCGCATCTTCAATTCTGCTGGTGGCACTTGTCAAATTCTCCGCGCTGATCGCATTGTACTGGGATGTATAATCAATCCCATTATACTGAGCGCCTATCTTGCCCTGGGTGTCAGATACCTGATTGAGCGCATTATCGATAATATCCACGGAATTTTTAGCAGGATCATTTGATGTAACATCAAAATCCCTGATTCCCAACGCATCAAGAGTGGCAGTTCCAATGTCCACATTTGTGCCCTGTCCCTCATTTGCACCGGTCTGCGCATAACCCTCATATGAGCCGTCCAAGAGTTTCTTTTTATTAAACTCTGTGTTGTTTGCAATATCTGAAATGCCTTGTTTTAGTTGATCTACCTCATCCTGAATCATTCTACGATCATCATCTGTCAGAACAGCCGTGTTCTGAGCCTGAACAGCCAAAGTACGAATACGGCTCAGATGATCTGCAATCTTTCCCGCAGCATCGTCGGCTACGTTCAGCATTGACTTAACATCTTCTGCATTACTCCGGCCCTGGTTCAATCCGTTTACCTGAGCATTTTCCTTCTCCGCAATCGCCATTCCCGAAGCATCATCAGCTGCACTGGTGATACGACTCCCGCTGGCAATCGCCGCGGTGTAATATCCTGCTCCACCTGAAATACCTGAAATCTCACTCATATCCATCGCCTCCTTGCTTTTACAATCCATCAGTTACTTTTTGTATATTATGTCATCCGTGACATCCGATTATTGATCGGGATAATTTGCCTGATCACACCGGAATATTGCCATTTAGTTTCTCAATTATCGTAGGAAGTTCAGCATCAACCTTGTCATTAGGAAGCTGGCAGGTTCCTGCATTCGCATGACCGCCACCACCGTAACTCAGGCAAAGATCACCGATGTTGACCTTCGATGCTTTGTTTACAATGGATTTACCTATCATTACAGCCGTGTTCTGCTTTTTAAAGCCCCACGCAACATGAACACTCATCTCAACCTCAGGGTGCATTGCATAGATCATGAAACGGTTTCCTGTATAAATTGTCTCCTCGTTTCGCAGGTCTATCACTACTACCCGATCATGGATCTTGGAAACACGCTCGAGCTGCTCCTTGAAAAGTTTCTGCTGCTCAAAATACAGTGCCACACGCTCCTTCACATCAGGCAGCTCCAACACCTGATCGATAGAATGCTCTACGCAATAATCAATCAACTCCATCATCAACTGGTAATTTGAGATGCGGAACTCATGGAAACGTCCCAAACCAGTACGGGCATCCATCAGGAAATTCAGCAGCACCCAATCCTTGGGATCAAGAATCTCATCAACAGTGAAATCCGCGCTGTCACCCTTGTCCACGGCTACCATTATCTCGTCGGAAACACGGGTAAATGTTTTTGCTCCGCCGTAATAATCATAAACAACCCGGGCAGCTGATTTAGCATCTCCGTCTATGATGAATTTATCCTTTGCCAGCTCAGGATCAACACGGGACAACTCACTCTCGTGATGGTCAAATGCCAGCGAAACTCTCGCATCAAATGGAAGGTTTGTTGTTATGTCGTTGCTTGTGAGTTCTATTTTTCCGTCCTGAACATCCTTTGGGTGGACAAATGTTATCTCGTCGATCTCATCAATCTCCTTCAGCAACATCGCGCAAACTAATCCGTCAAAATCACTCCTCGTTACCAGTCTCTTGCTCATAATACCCTCCTACTATCTCACTGGATTACCAAAATATATGCTTTGGTGTATAGTTCAAGCCTATTGTAACACATTTTACCGCTTTTTGCAAGAGTGTTTCGAAAAAAAACAATCCTATTATGAGTATTTTTTCGTCCTGCGACCATAATGCCCCGTTTTGTGCAAAAATCCCTATTTTCCCACTGCCAGACGGTTGATCTGAGTCGCGATGTAGCCGGCGCCGTAGCCGTTGTCGATGTTGACCACGGAAACACCGTTTGCGCAGGAGTTTATCATGGTGAGTAACGCCGACAGACCATTCAGACTCGCCCCATAACCGACAGAGGTGGGCACCGCAATCACCGGAACAGACACCTGACCGCCGAGGACACTCGCCAAAGCCCCCTCCATGCCCGCCACTGCGATCACACAGTTTGCTCTGCGGATATCCTCAACCTTGTCAAGAAGACGGTGCAGACCGCTGACGCCGATGTCATAATAGCGTGAGACATGTCCACCGAAATACTCTGCAGTCTGCGCGGCCTCCTCGGCCACGGGAATGTCCGCTGTTCCGGCTGTACAAACCGCGATCTCTCCGATACCGGCGTCGCCACCCACTGCCAGGATTCGTGAAACCTCATCATACCGTACCTGTGGCAGCACCGCCCGCACCAGCTCGTACTGCTCCCGGCTTGCCCGTGTCCCAAACACGCGCCCGTCACGCTCGAACTGCTTTTTATATATCTCTGTCAGATAATCATCCGGCTTGCCCTCACAAAAAACCACCTCCGGGAATCCGGTACGCGCCTCGCGCCCTATATCCGGCTTGGCAAATTGCATTTCCTCGTAATCGTTATTACTCATCTGATCTCCTTTTTCCTATCTGTATGGAGGGATCGGAAAATTAACCTCGTATTTCTGGTAGGCATTTATCACTACCATGCCCTCCTTCTCGGTCAGACGAGGCTGGTTGTAGGAATAGCTCATATGTACATGCCCGTGAGCGAACATGCGTGGGTGGTACTTTTTCAACAACGTATGGAAACACTGAAAGCCCTTGTGTGGGAGATCGCTGCTGTCATTCAGATCAGCGGCCGGCGAATGGGTAACGAATATGTCAATGCCACCCTTGAAAAAGATTCTGCGCATCAGTTTGTTTACGCGTCTGCGCATCGTCTTCTCGTCGAACTGGAAAATTCCACCGCTGTATTCCATCGAGCCGCCGAGTCCGGCAATGCGGATCCCCTCGAATTCATATATGGTCCCCTCGATGCTGATGCAGCCGTCCGGTGGAGTATCCACATAGCATTCGTCGTGGTTGCCGTGGACATAGAGCACCGGCCCCTTGAAATAAGTCGCTAAAAAGGACAGGTACTGGGGTGGCAGGTCACCGCAGGATATGATGAGATCATACCCGTCCAATTTGCCGGGCGTGTAAAAATCCCATATCCCCTTATCCGGCTCATCCGCCAGAAACAATATTTTGATCCCTTTTTCTTCCATATCCATCCGGTCCCTCATGGGTTCCCCTATCTACAGAATCACTCTACACATTGTATGCCGTTCCTATGATTGATTCTCCGATGCCGGTCTATCCGGTTCCTCATCCTTCACCTTGTCAACGCCGATGACCTCAACGATCGTTTTGGCATCCTCGGAAAGCTCATCCATCGTAGGTATGAATCCGATAACATTCTCAGCCAGCCAGTCCATCGTTATGATCTGTTCGGAGGTGAGCCGGTCTGTGACCTTGACATAGTGCGTGCCGTCCTTGGTGTAGCGCATGCCGGCGAACGGATCAAACTCTCCCGAACATATGCCCTGTTTCAGCAATTTGATCAGTCGAACAGTATCAGGCGGCAGAGTCTTGGAACAGATCACATCGATCAGTCCGGATGAAAGTCCCCACCAGTCATTGAGTGTTTCGTTTTTATCACCGGATGTGTCTGACTTCCATGTTCCGTTTATTATAGATCTCACTGTCTGCTCGTAGTACACACCCCAGTTCCACACCGGTGTAGCGAGCGAATCCTGCCCTTTTTCATTCGGGTCGTAGAGACCGAACCTCTGATTCACCGCGTCAGGCCGGATAAAGTCCGTCCCGCAGGCCAGTGATACGTGTACGTCCCTCAGCAGCTCATCCTGCCGTTCGGAGTTCAGGTTGGGCCATTTCAGATAGACCTTGATGTCGGGTTTGACCATGCGCGCCCCGAGCGCGAAGGCATTTATGCTGGCAATACCTCCGAATATCGGATAATCAGCGAGATACATCAGCTCGTTTGTTGTTGAAAGGACCCCGGCCAGTGCTCCGATCAGGAATTTTGCCTCGTAGAGCCTGCCGTAATATGTTCTGATATATTTGCTGTTTGTATTCAATGAGCAGTTGAAAAAGTGAATTTTGGGATAATCCAACGCATATTTCATACTGGTTCCGACTAATTTTGCCGAGGTTGTGAAAATAATGGTGTTGCCATCTGTGATCGCCTGTTCAAAACATTCTGCTTCTTCCTTCGGAGAGTCAGCTCCGAAATAGGAATGGATTTCAACCTGGTCTCCCAATGCGTTGTTCAGGTGGCTCACTCCGAGGTCATGGCCGTATGTCCAGCTGGAGCTTTCCACGGTTTTGGTATGGATGAATGCCACATTTGTTGCAGGCATGAGGTTCTGTGGCAGGATCTTTTTCACAAGAGGTGTCTTCGCTGCCGTGGGATCAGAATCCATGATTAGTTTAACCGCCGGTTTTTCCGGAAAATAGACAAAGTCATTCCAGATCTTGTCTAATTCCTTCATCAGTTCTTCGGTTGATATTGTTCTAAGATTACCATAGTCGTGCAGTTCGAGGTAGAGTAAAAAGGCATCGGAGGGCGAGATTGTCAGCTTGTTGCCCCCCTTTTTCTGAAAAGCGCCTGTAAATTTTATATAGTTTGACTGGAACTGCATGCGTACGTCTTCAGTAAAGTCTTCGGCTTTTTCTACATTGATCGCCTTGAGAAGAGCAGGATAACTGCCGAGTTGCGAGAGATTTATGTAGTTGATTGCGGTCTTGTCGTAGAAATCCATAAACTCGTAGTAGATGCGGTTTTCCTCGGAGTCATCAGGTTTCGGCACTATACGCGTGACAGTTCCCGGTACGGACACGGCACCGACGGATTTGAGGACGCTGACGCGTTTGTTGCCCTCGAGAACATAGAACTGGTTCATGAATTCATAGGCCTTGATCGGATCGTGAATGCCCTCCTCCATATGGGACTCGTAGAGCTGTGCCCATTTGTAGGCAAACTCGGAATCAAACGGCAGCAGCGGCATGAAATTCGAGGCGAATGCGTTGGTACGACCGGCGGTTTTTGTCCCGCGTATCTGGTCAAGCGGGATGTCAACGAGACCGAGGTTGACCTCCTTCAGCACATTGGTGTTTGCGAGAATGTCGTCAAGCACCCAGAGATACGGCCACTGTCCGTGCATTGTTTTGTTTCTGTATTCCTTCATTCCGAGTTTATAGACTCGTTCATAATTCGCTAAATCCATTATTGCTCCCCCTATTTCCATGTCCCGTCCGTTCCGACGAGAATCATGTTCTGGCGCTCCAACGCGCCCATTTCGCTCTTGCATGCAAACATATCAGTGTTTCTGAAATGCTTGTTCAATATTTCGTATTCGAGAATGCCGGGTGTAGCCTCCGCCCCCCGGATTGCAGTGATCAGGTTTATCATATAGACGCCGCCGGGATTCAGGCACTCCCTGATCCGTCGCACCTGCCTGTCCTTCAACAGGTCGGAATCCATGCGGTTAGAAACATAGGCATCATTTATGATGAGGTCATAGGTGCGGTCCGTCCGGCGAAGATAGTCATTGGCGTCCTCGAGAAAAACATCCATCCGCCGTGTCTCGTTCAGATCAAACTCACGATACAGCTCATCAAGATAAAAGTATTTCATCGCGAGTTCAAACATCAATGGGTTGCACTCCACGACATCGATATGACCTTCCGGGACGGAGCTGATAAAATATTTTGGAAATGAAAACCCTGCCCCTCCCAACAGCAGGACATTCCGGATATCCGGCCGGCGTTCCAGCGCGATCGTAAAATCCTTGGTATATTTAAAGACGAGGTCGTAGTGTCGCCCCTCCTCCATATTGGCCGCGGATTCACGCACATCATCCACCAGCAGCAGCCGTATCAATGCGTTGTTCTCGATGCACTCCCGAACCTCGATCCGCCCGTAGCCGGGATCCTTTTTCATGAATATTACACGTCCCGCGCGGGGAAACACTTCTTTATTTTTACCTTTTCCAAACATAGGATTATGCTTCCTTTGTGACGGCCTCAATCCGGCTCACCCGGATCAACTTTTTCTGTCCCTCATTGTAGCACAGGATTCCGGCGTGCGCAAGCGGTAGTTTCGGGTTGTCGATCATTATATATCCTCAGCAATTCATTATGTCCTTTAACGCCACTCCGTTTTTATTTGCCAGCCCGACTGCGCTCTCATACTCCGGGTATATTCGCGTCTCGCCATCCGGCAGAGTGACTTTTTTTGCCTGCATTTCCCCGTAGGGAGTTTCGACCGTGACACTCTCACGCGGCAGGACAGTCCGATCCATCCACTGGCGTCGAATGCCGATAGTTGTTGTTTCCTTAAAAAGTATCTGCTCCATGCGTTCGATGAGTTCGCTGTCGGTAATCACAACCAACTCATAGGCAGGGCGGTTCTTTTTCATGTAGATAGGAGTGAAATGGACCTCACGCGCGCCGGCCGAGTAACATAGTTCCATCACGCGCCCTAATTCCTCGCCGGTACTGTCATCAATGTCGGTTTCCAGGCGGCAGATCCTCGCACCATCGGTATCTCCTGACTTATTCCCGGTTCCGCATCCTCCGGTCATGTGTTTTTCTCCGCACATATCGGAAGCCGAGTCCGAATGAGCCGGCACCTCCCGCAGCCACATCGCGCGAACCATGCTCGGCGGATCGTATGCGCGTTTGCCTCCGCCGATACCGACTTTTTCGATGGTATATTGTTCAGGCAAACAATCATTGGTTTTCGAAGTCCCATATAATACAGCCTGCGCATTCTGTGCATCGGCTGTTCCCTCTGATCTCCAATCACCCCGGATTGCCGCGACAATAGCCGCGCCCGTAGGTGTGACATATTCGCCCTGCATAAATCCCTGCCTCAATATGAGTCCTTCATCAGCGACAATGTTCGCCACCGCCGGAACCGGCACCGGCAGGATACC
>JAGABX010000069.1 GCA_017614395.1 Eubacterium sp. | reverse complement strand
CCGACACGCTCAATCGCCGTGATCCGCTGTCCCAACATCACACCGTTTTTCTCCGTCGTAATAAATGACTGACGCACCTGTTTTTCATGAAACTTTCGAATATTGGCGAGCGAGCGTTTCATCACTCCTATCAGTTCATCCGAAACCTGCTCATATGCAGATTTTAACTCAGTCTCACTGACACGCAATGTTTCCGGCGTCAATTTTGCCTTGTCAAATTTTTCGGTCAGGCTGATAACAGCCTCATCACCGTTAACTCGTACATCCCGCAATATATCATCCACTGCGGCCTGATATTCTCCATACTGCCCCGGACTCCGCTTCAATAATGTAGCGAGGATGTCCCTCTTCGTATTATTATCTAATTTCACTATACGCATATGTTTACTCCTCTAATGATTTTCTCAATGCACCGATCAGCGAAAGGATCCTCTCGCGCTCAAGCTTCATGCTGGCTTCATTAACGATAACCCTTGCTGACAACGGCTCGATAGTCTCCAGCACCTCCAGCCCGTTTGCCCGCAGCGTCGATCCTGTCTCCACTATATCCACGATTACCTCAGACAGCCCGACAATCGGTGCGAGTTCAACCGAACCGTTCAGTTTGATGATCTCGACAGTCTGATGCTTTTTCTCATAGAAATACTCCTTCGCAATACGCGGATATTTTGTGGCAACACGCCTGATCCGGTTGGTCGAGAGCAACTCCCGCGCCGTCCCGGGCCCGGCCACACACATATTACACTTCCCGAGTCCCAGATCCAAAACCTCAAGTACTCTCCGATTTTCCTCATGAATCGTATCTGAGCCGACCACTCCGAGATCCGCCGCACCATATTCCACATAAGTCGGCACATCCGATGTTTTCGACAAAAAAAACCGCAGTCCCAATTCCCGGTTCGTAAAAATCAGCTTACGCGTGTCCTTGTCGCGAATCTCCTCACAGGTAATCCCGCTCTTCTCAAGTAAATCCATAGTCTGATTCGCAAGTCGTCCTTTCGCTAAAGCAACAGTTATATACCTCATTTTTAACTCCTATAATCCACTTCAAAAATTGTGATCTCACCGGTATCATCAATGTAACGAATCTCCGCAAGCGACCGGCGCGCCGCATAGGCCTTGTACTCCTCGAGAGAAACATCGGCGTTCTTGCGCATGAGAAACACCGGCGTCCCGTTATCCCGCAGTTCCGTCGCCAACTCGATGGCACGCGTCCGGTTCGCTGACCGGTACAAAACAAGCACATCCTCATCCGGCGTCGAAATGTCAACCTTCTCAGACCGAAGCCCCTCCATCAGCTGATCCAGCATAAACACTACACCGACAGCCGGTGCGTCCTTGCCAAACTGTGACATCAGCGAATCATATCGTCCGCCGCTGGCGATTGCCTCTCCGGTCCCATAGGTATACGCCTTGAAAATAACGCCGGTATAGTAATCCATCTGCCCCAAAAGTCCCAGATCCAATGTCACATGATCAAGCATGTTAAACCCTTCGAGAATGTCATGCAGTGTGTCCAGCCGTTCAATCGCCCTGAGCGTTCCCTCATCATTCACACGCTCACGCACAAACTGCAAACTGTTCTCGTCAGCAAAAATCTCCGGCATACGGACCAGAACCTCTCTCACACCACCCGGAATCTCGCGATCCTTCAACATTTCCTCAACGGCATGAGAGTTTTTGTTCTGTATAAAAAGTCTGAGCCGCGCGATCTCATCCTCATTCAACCCTGCCTCACGAACAAGTCCGTGAAAAACGCCTGCGTGACCGACATCTATCTGAAATTCGTTCAGCCCACACTTTTTAAAACACTCTATCATCAATGTCAACATTTCACCGTCAGCATCCGAGGACGCATCACCGATGATCTCGGCGCCGATCTGCGTTGTTTCAGAGAGTTTGCCCTGATAGCCTCTCTGATTCCTGAATGTGCTGCCGGTATAGCAAAGCCGCAGCTGCATATCCTCGTTTTCATAATACCTGGCAACGCAGCGCGCAATCTGAGGAGTGTGATCCGGTCGTAACACAATTGTATTGTTGTATTGATCAAAGAATTTGAACATCTCATTGGACGGCACGGTCCCGCGTTCCTTGTTGAAAATGTCAAAGAATTCAAAACCGGGCGTATGGATATCGCGAAACCCATACAGACGCATCTCCTGCTCGATTATTCCTCGAATGACATTCTGTTCCCGGCACTCTCTGCCATAAACATCCCGAACGCCCTGCGGCGTAAAAAGTAAGGAATGCTCAAACGATTGTTTATTATTCATATCACAGTTCCTTTCACATATCCTTAACGCTCACTTCGCGTGGTCCGAGACCGGCATCCTCCATAGTTTTGATGATCTCAGCCTTGTGGTCCTCTCCGAACGCTTCCATCGTGATTGTTAGTTCCACTGCCGCGTTACGGTTAATGCTGACAAACTGATTGTGTTCAAGACGCACGATATTTCCCTTTGCTCCGGCAATAACCTCAGCAACATGCTGCAATTCGCCCGGACGATCCGGCAGCAAAACGCTCACGGTAAAAATACGTCCCTTTGCGATCAGACCATGCTGTACCACAGATGACATTGTTATGATATCCATGTTGCCGCCACTCAGCACACAGACAATCTTTTTCCCTTTCACATCCATTTGGTTCAATGCAGCAACTGACAATAATCCGGAATTCTCAACGATCATCTTGTGATTTTCTACCACATCTAAAAAGTTTACGATCAACTCCTCGTCTTCCACCGTGATTATCTCATCGATGTTCTTCAACACATACGGAAAAATGCGACTGCCCGGAGTCTTGACAGCAGTTCCGTCAGCTATCGTCGAAACCTCCGGAAGTGTGACCGGTTTCCCCTGCTCAATGGACGCCTTCATGCAGGCCGCGCCCGCCGGCTCAACGCCTATCACACGAACCTTTGGGTTCAATAGTTTTGCCAGAGTTGCCACTCCACATGCGAGACCGCCGCCACCGATTGGAACTAAAATCGCATCAACTGTTGGGAGTTCCTTGATTATCTCCATAGCGATGGAACCCTGTCCTGTCGCCACCGTTTTATCATCAAACGGGTGAATAAACGTATAACCCTTTTCCTTCGCCAATGCTTGCGCATACTCAGCAGCCTCGTCATATACATTTCCATGGAGGATCACCTCAGCGCCGTAGCCTTTGGTTCGGTTGATCTTGATGATCGGCGTAGTTTCCGGCATAACGATAACGGCCTTCACGCCGAAACGGCTTGCCGCATAGGCAACACCCTGAGCATGGTTCCCCGCGGACGCCGTGATCAGCCCCTTTTTCCGGTTCTCCTCCGACATGGTCGAAATCTTGTAATACGCGCCCCTAACCTTGTATGCCCCAGTGTACTGCATATTCTCCGGTTTCAGATAGATCTTTCCGCCGGTTTTCGCCGAATAGTATTCACTGAAAATCAGGCTTGTCGGCAGGATCACCTCCTGCACCTTCTCACTCGCCTCTTCAAACGCCTCAAGCGTTAACATATCTTTATCATTCATTTTCCATCACCCAGCAACGCCTCGACGTACTCATCGCCTTTAAACATATCCAGATCCTCGATATGCTCCCCGACACCGATAAACTTGACAGGAATCCCAAGCTCCGACCATATCCCAACAGCAATTCCACCCTTGGCCGTGCCATCCATTTTAGTCAGAATAACACCTGTAACATTCGTCACGGAGGCAAACTCCTTTACCTGTTGCAGAGCATTCTGTCCGGTTGTCGCATCCACCACGATCAGTGTCTCCAGATACGCTCCCGGATACTCCTTGTCCAGAATCGTATGGATTTTGTGTAACTCATTCATCAGATTCTTTTTATTGTGCAGACGCCCCGCCGTATCGCACAGCAGAATGTCCACATCACGCGCCTTTGCCGCAGCAACAGCATCATAGACGATTGAAGCAGGATCCTGTCCCTCGTTGCCGGCTATGATATCGACACCGGCACGTTTGGACCATTCCTTCAACTGCTCGATCGCACCGGCTCTGAATGTGTCCGCCGCAGCCAGCAGAACCTTTTTCCCACGATTCTTTAGCAGAGCAGCCATCTTGCCGACGCTCGTCGTTTTCCCAACGCCGTTCACACCGATCACGAGAATTACACTCTTGCGGTTCATGAAAAAGTATGCGTCCATCGGCATCTCCAGCTTTTCCTTAAAAAGATCGATCAGGATGTCTTTCGCCAGATACGCGTCAGACCACTTTTTCTCCTCGACACGCTCCTTCATCTCCTCAATGATGCCGTCAGCGGTCTCAGCCCCTACATCCGCCATCACGAGAACCTCCTCCAGTTCCTCGTAAAAATCGTCATCAATCGGCCGCCCCGCCCCAAACAGCTCATCCATCTGAGCGGAAATATTATTACGGGACTTACTCATTCCCTTTCTTAACCTATCGAAAAAACCCATATCACTCCTCCAGCTGCTCCTCAATCAGTTTCACCGACACAAGTGTCGAGACACCCTTCTCCTGCATCGTAATTCCATACAGCACATCCGCTGCCTCCATAGTCCCTTTTCTGTGCGTGATCACAATAAACTGAGTGTTCTTTGTCAGTTTGTGCAGATACTTCGCATACCGCTTGACATTCGAATCATCCAATGCCGCCTCGATCTCGTCAAGCAGACAAAACGGCGAAGGCTTCAGATTCTGAATTGCAAAAAGCAATGAAATAGCAGTCAAAGCCTTCTCACCACCGGATAACTGCATCATGTTCGTCAGTTTTTTACCGGGTGGCTGCGCATTGATGGTTATTCCTGCTTCGAGTATATCATCGTCAATAGTCAGTTCCAGAGTGCCCTTACCACCTCCGAACAATTCCTTGAACACACTGTCAAACTGCTTCTGAATTGCCGCAAACTGCGTGGAAAACTGCTCGCGCATATCATTTTCCAACTCCTCGATAATTGTTTGCAGTTTCTCCTCAGATGCAATAATATCATCATGCTGAGTGGAAAGCAGGGTGTACCTCTCAAAAATCTCCTTGTATTCTTCAATCGCATTGACATTTACATCGCCAAGCGCGCGTATGTCGGATTTCAGTTTTGACACAGCGGAACTCCGCTCTGATTTGGACATAGACTCATCGAATTCCATTTCTTCAATGTTGTGGAATGTCAATTCATACTCATTCCAAATATAATTAATCTGATTCTCTAAAAGTTCCTTTTTCTTATCCTGCTGTGAATTCAGACGGAATATTTCCTTGTCGAGATCGGCAATACGGTTGATAAGCGCCTCACGTCCCTCAAAAGCCTGTTTCTGGGAATCCACCAATTCCTGTTTTTGTTTCTGCTCGTCCTCGACTCCCTGTGCCAGCTGCTCATTTTCTGCCTTTAGTTCCTCAATCTTTTTCTCATAGCCTTTAATCAGGTCATTTTGCTCTTTGATGGAAACATCTGAGTCCTCAGCCTCTCCGCGAATCCCCTTTAGCGCCTCCTCATCCTGCTCCTTCGCGCGCTGCATTCTTTCGAGGTTCTCGTTTACGAAATCAAGTCTGCTGCGTATTGCAGTCAGGTTCAATCGGAGTTCATTCAGGTTTTCCTGGTGCTCACTTTGTTTATTATGAGCCTCATTCAACTCATTACCCAACTGCTCTACCTGCTGTTTTGACTCATCCTCATCGTTTTTACTCAATTCGAGAGCCTCATCAATTGATTTGATAGCCTCCTCGATATCATTTTTCTCACGTTCAAGCGATGTTTTCTGATCTGCTATCTGATTGAATTCCTTTTCAGTTTCCTCCTTGATCGCAACCGCCTGATCATATTTGATCTTCGCAGTATTCTGGCGAAGTTCCAATTCCTTCAATCGTTCCTGCTTTTCGCCGGCTGTTTCTGTCATCATGACTATTTCTTCCTGCCTGTCAGAAACACCTGAGCGTAGTTTATCAAGTTTTTTATTGATTTCCTCCAGCGATTTCTCAAGTTTTTCT
>JAGABX010000068.1 GCA_017614395.1 Eubacterium sp. | reverse complement strand
GTGTTCCATTCTGTTTTTTTCTTCATAAGCAATTTCCCCCTATTTGTGGAAAGTTTTTTTCATTATACCACAAAATACGGTGAAAAGCCACTGTTTTAAAGCGGAATCAGCACGAAAAGTTTTTATTCTGAATTGCTGGCGAAAAAACTGTCACATACATACCATAAAAACGACACTTGTTCGTGATAGTATAATCATGGTTAATTGTAACTAATTGATATACATCCAATAGTTACTGCCAAATAGATTCATTAACACTGTTTTGGCACACATCCCGAAATGGAGGATTTTTATATGACCATATTCCATCAGATAATAGCCTGCGCGATCATAGCGAGCACAGCGCTCGGCGCATCCGTTAATAATATCAAACTGTCTGATTTATATACACCGACCATTACAACAACTGCTGTATCCGGTACGATGCATAACACCGGTAAATCCGACGACCCCTACGCCACACCCGATCCGAACGCAACAGCCGATCCAAATGCAACGGCAGATCCCTATGCTACAGCTGACCCGTACGCCACCGCTACTCCCGAGCCCACACCTGAGCCCGTCATCGCGGCTGAGATCGTCGGACAGCCACAAACTCTTGTATACGGAGAGACTCCGGATGTAACTGCATTTGTTCTGAATGTCATGTATGCGAGCGGCGTAGTCCAGACGGTGTATCCGACATCCGTCACAGCAGATACCTCCGGCACAGGAATGAGAAATGTTATAATAGAATACAATGGATTCTCCGTCACCGCAACTGTCCAGGTACTCCCGCGACAGGTTGCAAACGTCCACATGACCGCAGGAACAACGAGCACCGCCAACATCACATGGGATGTCCTGCCCGAGGCGGCACGCTACGAGATCGAGGTCAAGGATGAATCGACGGGAGCATACAGCAGCATGACCTCAACCGCCGGCAACACCTGCGAATTCACCGGTCTCACACAGGGCGTCATCCGTCATGTTCGCATCCGAGCGGTATCCGATGATCCGGGCATCTCGCCGACACCTCTGACTAACATCGGCGCCTACTCCGACGAGCACGCAATCGCTGCGAAACCGAACGATATGGGAACGGTAACCCCGATCAAAGCGCTCCGGAAAAAGATCACACTCACCTGGGACTCCGTAACCGGCGCGACTAATTACGCTATTTATTATAAAAAGTCAGAGCAGGACGATGACAAATATAAACTGGGAGGAGTTACGGATGCGTCCGGCGCTGAGATCAGCACGGCAGGCATGACGACAGGCACTCTCTCCACATTAACTCCAACAGACATGAATACGGCAGGCATGAGTGCAAATTTTGCTGTCGCAGCGATGAAAAACGCAGGCACTGTCAAATACGCCGTATCCGGCCTCGACGGCGGATACGACTACACATTCCGCGTGATCCCGTACGCCCTCGAGGAGATCAACGCAGGCGCAGCGTCACCTGACACAGAGTGCGGAACAGCGCCGACACTCCCACAGCTCACCGCACGTGGCGGCGATGAGGTTATCAGGGTTAACTGGAGCGGCGGGCGTTCGGCAGCTAATTACAAGCTGTACATATCAACAGAGGAGGACGGCGAATACACGCTATTACAAACGTTTGAAACGCCTATTGATTTCAGGGTATTCAGCATACATGAAATAGGAACCGCAGAAAAAACATCCAAAAGCAACATGTTTACAAAAAACAATAATAAAGTATCGGACAAAAACAGAACAGCATCGAAGAACAACAAGAGTATATCAGCGAAAACAAAGGGCAAAAAAAACAAGAAAAGACCAATAAAATTCAGAAAAAAATCATCCGGTAACAAAAAAGCAAACAGATTAGGAACGCCCATTGAAAACGACGAATACTATTACCTGAAAATGACCGCGGAACGTGACGTGCCGGGTGGCCTGCACACTCTCGTAGAGTCCGAAATATCAGAGGTTACAACGAGCGAAGCGGACGCAACCAGCACCGAACCGAAAATATACAAGACAAAAAAAGATTTCAAAAAATCACCTGCTTGCAAAAACTACAAGGACTTTAAAAAGACTCTGAATTTTAATAAAACGTTTGCCATGCCGGGAACGGTCAACACTAACGCGGGCGGGTTCAACTCTACCATGATGGTTCCGCAGGATATCACCGTTGCCGGAAACTATCTCCTGATGACTGCATACGATTACAAAAAAATAAATGACTCCGTAATCTATGTAATGGACAAACAATCCAAATCCCTCGAGACCGTAATCCTGCTGCCACACAAGGGACATGTCGGAGGGATCGCATATGATGGTAAAAACGTGTGGCTCGCCTACGGGAAAAGGCTGCAGGCTTTTTCAATTGCTGTAATAAATGATGCCGTAAACAGCGGAGAACCATATAAGGAACTATACTATTTTACCGGCACCGTTGAAACTGATGATACAATCTCATATATATCATACTACAAAAACCGGATATGGGCAGGCGCATATGATGAACAAAAATCCAAAAATGTCTATGTTTATCAGATCGAAAAAAAGGATGCATCACCTACACTGACAAAAACCGGACAAATGCTGCTTCCTAACCGCACACAGGGGATTGCTTTTTCCGGCGGCAAAATGATAGTGTCACGCTCATGCCAGACGAATAAAAACATGCGCGGTTTCATGTCGCAGATTGAAATCTATACGCCGGATATCGATGTCAATGACGAGATGGAGCGTGGCGATTGCATAAAAAGAATAGCGATGCCTCCAATGAATGAGGGCATCGCCGTATATGGTTCATGCACATATGTAGTTTTTGAATCAGTCATATTCACATCGACCTGCGAAGCTCCCATGGACCGGTGTGCCGCGCTCAAGACGAAAAAGTTGCTGAAATAGCGCATAGCTGTCCGTAACTGCCGCCACTCTATACAGCATACTGCAAAATAGGGCGTAAAACGACCTTGAAACCAACCGGGAAATATGGTATAGTGAGACTTGGTAAACATTCAGAAAAAATCACAACACTGGGAGGTGTGGCATGAAAATCAGATCATCCTATGATAGTTTTCGGGATCTCCGGGAATCTGACTCCTACTATGTGGACAAAACAGAAATGTTGGAGGAGTTTCTGGTCAGGCGTTTTGACAAGGCAGTGATGTTTACTCGTCCCCGTCGCTTTGGAAAGACCATGACCATGACGATGTTCAGGGATTTTCTTGATATCCGTCAGAACAGCAGATGTATTTTTGACGGACTTAGAATAATGCAACATACTGATATAGTTCAAAACTACATGAACCAGTATCCGGTTGTTTTTCTCTCGCTGAAGGAGGTTTTTGGAAAAGATTTTACAGCCACCTATGAGAACCTGAGGTTGCAGATAGCAAATTGTTGCAAAAAAATTGATGATATTTTGGAAAACAGCCGTCTGAATGAGGCAGACAAGGTTATTTTTAGAAAGTTGGAGTACCAGGAGGCCGATGAAACGAACACGATAGCGGCTCTGGATCTGCTGGTCAGAGTGTTGCATGATCGATATGACAAACAGGTATTCGTTATCATCGATGAATACGATGTGCCGATGGCGAAAGCCCTGGGTAAACCGGAATACGATAAAATCAGGGACATGATCGAACACATGCTCAGTTTTGTATGCAAGACGAATGACAATGTAAAAGCCGTTTTACTGTCAGGTTGTCTCTACACCGTAAAAAACAGCACATATACGGGCGTGAATAACATCATCCCCTATACAGTTCTCTCTCCCAATTTTGCCTCTGGTATTGGATTCACTGATGACGAGGTAAAAAGGATACTGGAGGATGCCGGTCTGTCAGATCACTATGACACCGTGGTGGAATGGTATGACGGCTATATTTTCGGCAGGGAACGAATATACTGTCCATGGGACCTGCTTCTATATGTGCGGTCGGTATTGGACGGCTCCTACAGTAAAAAGATGGGACCCAAAAGCTATTGGCTGAATACATCAGAGAATTCACAGAACATCATTCATGGATTCCTCGGAAAAACCACCGACGCAACTGAACGCTTCGAACAATTGCTGTCCGGAAAAACTATTGAATGCATGGTAAACGACAGCCTTCCGTATCACCAGATTCATGAAAATGGTGACAACCTGTGGTCAGCACTATTGGAAACAGGCTACCTGACCAAAGCAGATACAGAGGAGATGGCATTGATGCCACTCAGAATCCCAAACAAGGAGATTCACGAGGTATTCCGGCAGGAGGTTTGGAACTATTTCAAGGATAGGGTCGACAACATAACGGAAAACGCTACACCATCAAACTAAAAAGCCCGGCATCATGGCTGAAAAAGCCTCCGCATACCCAATAATCCTGTCTCTCTGCGATTTATCCAACCCATTAAATATCTCAACTAACAACCCCGTGTCCGTATGAACATCAACGACATAGTAATCGTGATTTTTTACCCTGCTCGCTGCCGGATCCACACCCGAAAGCAACCACTCCGGAGTCACATCAAGAACCTTGCAGATAGCAAGTATCTTGTCAGATGACGGATTGGTCTTGTTTTTCTTCCACTCACTAATTGTGCTCTGCCTGATTCCGGTTTCTATTGCGAAATCCTTCTGTGTCATATCGAGTTGTTTCAGCCTCTCAAAAATCCTCTCACTGATAGTCATGATAACTCTCCATTCATAGTCATATTCTCCGAAACAGCCGCCATAGCCTCCAACTCATCCATCGTTTTAATAACTACTCTTCCATTTTTATATTCCTCTCTGCTTTTGTCAAGCTTTTCAATAAAAGCAGCATTATTCTTAATTCTCTGTAATTCATCAAATTCAGTTTTTGACAGCATAACTATATTTTTGTCTCCTGATAATGAAAGCATAATAGGCTGACCGGAAAAAACACGATCATAAACATCTCCCACACTACTGTGAGGATCAACTATTTCCATTGGCATAAGAATCCCTCCTCTTAAAATCTACACGGAACAAACTGAACAAACGCCCACCAAACAACCATCCAACTGATGTGTGAAAACCATTATATTTGTCCGGTCTGTCATCCCTTACCCTATTTGTAAAATAACACACTAATAAGTCAGAACTATGACGACCACCCATCAGACTCAATCTGCAATATCTCGAATCGGTTTCAAGTATATGAATTATATCACAAAAAATATATCCTGTCAAATAGGTCGCAAAACGACCTTGAAACCAACCGGAAAATATGGTATAGTGAGATTTGGAAAACAATCGACAACAAAATCATTCCAAATACAATACTATCACAATGATCCAAGGAGGTGGCAGCCACTATGAAGGAATTCAATACAACGGCAACATGCATCCCCTCAAAACACTACATGGTTGATATTACAGAGCGAGTGATGCAAATAAAAAAAATGATTGACAAAGGAAAATACTTCACTATCAATCGCGCCAGACAGTACGGGAAAACGACTACTATCGCTACATTGGCAAAACTACTTCAGTCCGAATATACTGTTATCAGCACCAGTTTTGAAGGAATAGGCGACTCAGGATTTGAGGATGAAGAAACATTTGTCAAAGCGTTTTGCAGAAAACTGAAAACCGAAATTAAAACCGGTATTACCATATCCAAAGATACAGAAGAAAAAATCGATGGCTTTATTATAAACAGAAAAGAAGACAAGGCACACTTAGACGAACTGTTTGATGTCCTTTTGGACTGGTGTTCAGAATCGGAAAAGGGAATTGTTTTGATCATAGACGAGGTTGATTCCGCAACAAATAATCAGGTGTTCATAGATTTTTTAGCTCAACTCAGAAACAGCTATATAAACAGAGATGCCAAAGGAATCCCCGCATTCCAGTCCGTCATCCTCGCCGGTGTGACAGACATCCGCTATCTGAAAAGCAAAATCCGTGACGAGGATCAGCACAGGCTGAACAGTCCATGGAACATAGCATCTGATTTCAACATCGACATGAGTCTGTCCGAAACCGGCATAAAGGGAATGTTAGATGATTATGAATCCGATCACCACACCGGCATGGACACCGCAGCGATAGCAAAACAAATCCGCGAGTACACGAACGGCTATCCATATCTCGTCAGCCGGATATGCCAGCTGATCGACGAGAGTCCTGAAATGCAGGAAAATGCTTCGGAAGCATGGACGGAATTCGGAGTTGATGAGGCAGTAAAAAGAATGCTCTCGGACAACAATAACACCCTTTTTAAATCACTTACCGGGAAACTGGCAAATTACCCCAACCTGAAGGAAAAACTGAGAACAATCCTGATGAGAGGCGAGACAATTACCTGGCTTCCCTATGATGAAGAACAGGAGCAGTTATTTATGTATGGATTTATCCGAAATAATCATAATGCCGTGGCCGTTTCCAATCGGATTTTCGAAATGCTGCTCTACACACACTTTATAGGGGAGAATAATCGGAATAATGACCTGAAACAGATCGCAGCCGAAACAAAAAACATCTTTATAGAAGACGATGGTTGGCTGGATGTGCCTAAAATTATGGAACATTTTATCAGAGAACACAACAGAATCCACGGAGAGAATACGGAACGTTTTATAGAGGAGGAAGGACGCGAGAGATTTATCACATACGTAGCCGGCATCATAAACGGAACGGGAACATACAGCATCGAAGAACAAACCAGAGATCATAAAAGAACAGACATGGTGATCCATTATCTCGGCAGAAAATACATCATCGAACTAAAAATCTGGCGCGGAAACCGCTATAACGAGGAAGGTGAAAAACAGATAATGGAATACATGGATCGATTTGAACTCACCACCGGCTACATGCTCAGTTTCAATTTCAATAAACAGAAAAAGCCCGGCGTGGAGAGGCTCCAAATCGACGACAAAACGCTGTATGAGGGGATTGTATAACATATCCCCTCAACACAAGTCCTGAATCAAACAATGCAATTCTGTATCAACGAAAATGCTTGGGGTTCTACAACTGCACGTATCCGAGAACCCTCTTGTCTAATTTGTGGGCGCGGAGCATCAGGCGCTGGACGTCCGCCAAACGGCTCTCCCCGATGCGTACGCCGAGAACGATACCCTCAACACCATTCAGGGCATCAATCGTAGCAGAATCATCAACGATGTCACGACCGGCGATAAACCTGCCTGAACCCGAACCACTGCCACCAACCGATGAACCCGCTCCGGCATTTTCGACCGAACCAACGACGTCGTTCCACCGATGAACCGTAGCCGTCACATCCTCCGCGGCGCTGCTGCCGAGCAACATCACGGCGGCACCGTCACCTACCATTATATCAAGATTCGAGTTCAAAACATCTATAGCAGACGGACCGTTTTTCGAACAATCCCCCAACAACTCCAATCCAAACGAATCCTCAATCTGTCGCCGGCTCATGATACAACCCTTCCTCAGTGTTAAAAAGATTGCGAGTAACACCCCGAGAACCAGTCCCAGCGCAAAACCTACCAGCGCATATTTCATCAGGGCGCTGAATGATAACTCCGGAATTTCAACCGGGGCAGCCTCTTCTTCTTCCTCAAATGTCGGCATCTCCGCAACCTTCGTGGAATTATCATAAATACCGTTGATCTCGCTGCGTACGGATCCAAGCCTGTCTGTTATCATATTCTGGAAATCCATAACCAATGAATTATATCCTGACATGTGAGACGATGTTATATCCAGGAGTTTCAATCCCGACGCAGATGCTTTTGTCCGGAGGTAAGATTTCAGATAATTAGCTGCTGACGTGGCATTAAATCCGTCAACGTTTACAATTGTTATAGAGGTGTCTGACGACTCGCGGAACCCCGTCATATAAGAACCCCCCGTCATATAAGAACC
>JAGABX010000067.1 GCA_017614395.1 Eubacterium sp. | reverse complement strand
TTCTGTAAGCTTTGATAACGGCAGATTTGCAATTTCTTTTTCTGATAATAATAAATTATACATACTGGTTGCTGATGAAAAAACAGGTAAAGTGTTTTACACAAAAAGCATAAAGTGCAGAGGAGAGATAGCTGGAATAATAACCGGTGATTCCGTTATCTATAAAGTATCTGATCTGGATGCTCCTGAGAATGAAACAACAGTCTGCAGTGAAAATGTTGTTTCCGGAGAGCAGTGGCAACAGGTCATTTCTGAGTATATTGCAGGTAATATACTATGTGTAAATAATAATGTATATTTATACGATGAAATAAATATTGCGGTATTGAACAAAAAAACAGGTAAGTTCTATAAAATTCATCAGATAGACGGGCATATCGGTTTTGCTTGGGAACATGATGATATGCCGTATTTTCTGCTTCTGAATGGTGATATATATACCTGTGACAGGGAAACTGCCTACAGTATAAATGAATTTGTATATTATTATGATTATTCAGATGACATAACATATGCTAAAGGCATGAAGGTTATTAATGATGATCTGTATATCTGTCCACAGAGTGTAAATTATGTAGTGAAACTGGCTATAGATAAAGCGGAGAATGCGAAAAAACTGTCCGATAATGAGGTTGATAATCTCACAAGTGAAGATAATGAAGATGATGAGGCTGATCCGAGAGAGATTCTGGAGCACAAAACAGATATAAATAAAGCACTTTTAGTAAATGCTATTTTCTCTGATGATAAAAAGCTCATTATGGCATGGTTCAGGAACTATACTGTAGGAATATATGATGCAGAAACGCTGGAATGTGTTAATACGATAGATGTGGAGAGCAATTGGTTTAACAGACTGTGGTATTCATCTGTTACGGGAGCATATGTTCTGGATTCATCCGTTGATTCTTATATTTTAGATAAAGATTTCGAGATAATCAGTACCATAGTACATTGCGTCGGTGAGCAGGACGGAGAGTTTGTTTTAGTTGACGACGAAGGTCAGTTCTATAAACTTCCCTATGTACCATACGAGGAACTGATCCGTCGGGCAGATGAGATGTTGAAAGATTACATACCGGATGAGTCGATTGCGAGGAAATATAATATTATGACCGGAAATGCCGAATGACGTTTTCCAAGGCAGTTATCCTGCCACTATGCGGAAACCCGGGTCGTGAAAAATAAAAAATTGACCAAAATGATAAACTACCATAGACTTTTTGGGGGTTATGTGGTAGAATGTAAATATGGATTATTGAAAGTCAGATATTCAATCGGACGGGTTCGGTCAGATAAACAATTCTATTAAAGGGGGAAGATCATATGATGAGAAAAAAGAGTATTCGAACAATTGCCATTGCAGGCGTGCTTTCACTCATGCTGGGGATACCGGTGTGTACACCGGCGGCAAACATCATCCCGGGTGCGCCGGAGATAACGACTCAGGCGGTTGCCGCTACACAGACACTTTCAATCAAGGAATGCAGGAAGAGACTGCGGAAACAACTCATAGCAGATGGCTATACAAAGGATTATAATCTGGAGTATTTCAAAACATACAAAAAAACATATGCTTTTGGTATTATTGAGTGCTCCGGCAGTGGTTGTGAAGCAGTCGGATATGCCGAGGTCAACAAGTATACCGGAAAGGTTCGGTATGAGATGGGCTGTCCTGACTGCTGATTGAAGCGATAACGAAGACCGTCACACTTCGTGGTGAAGTGCGGCGGTCATTTTTCTCCTTTGATCTTGCATGATTAGCTGACCTAAATCCGGTCGGGGCCGATACCGTAACCTCGCCGCTCCGCAACTTCGGACGGTATCTGGCTCTGATAATAATGGGGTATGAGGGGTCGTTGTTTTCAGGAATGAAAGGATATTCTGAATATGGATAAAAATCTGTCAGATAAAAATTTGCTTAATGAAGCAAGAAAATATGAGAGTATACATGAAAAAGATATTCAGTCCGGAATGCGGCCGCTTTTTCATCTGACACCACGCGTGGGGTGGATGAACGACCCGAATGGTTTTTGTATTTATAAGGGCAGGTATCACATGTTTTACCAGTATCACCCATTTGTTTCACAGTGGGATGATATGTATTGGGGGCATGCGGTAAGTGATGATCTGATCCATTGGACATATATGCCGGCTGCCATGGCGCCGGACGAGGAATATGATAAAGACGGATGTTTTTCGGGTTGCTCTGTTGCACTTGATGACGGAAGGCATCTGCTCATTTATACAGGCGTCAGAAATGAAGAGCAGGAGGATGGACAGTTACGGTATATCCAGACGCAGAATATCGCTGTCGGTGACGGGGAGAACTATGTCAAGTATGAAGGAAATCCGGTGATCACTGAAAAGGATCTCCCTGCGGGAGGAAGCCGGCATGATTTTAGGGATCCCAAGGTTTGGAGAAGGTCTGATGGGACATATATTATGGCGGTAGGAAACAGGAGTGCGGATGACAGCGGACAGATTCTTTTATACAAAAGTGAGGACTGTTTTAACTGGGAGTATTGGCGCGTTCTTGCAGCCAATAATAACCGTTACGGCAAGATGTGGGAATGCCCTGATTTCTTTGAGCTGGATGGGAAATGGGTACTGATAGTGAGTCCGCAGGATATGCTTCCCGAGGGGTTTGAATACCATAACGGGGACGGAACGCTCTGCCTCATCGGCTCATATGATGAAACAACCGGTGAGTTCAGGGAGGAACGTGACCAGGCAATAGATTACGGAATTGATTTTTATGCTCCGCAGACGATACTGACCGAGGACGGACGCAGGGTTATGATAGGCTGGATGCAGAACTGGGATGCATGCGCTATCCGCAAGTCCAAAGCTCCCTGGGCAGGTCAGATGTCGGTTCCGAGAGAGCTTGCCGTACAGGATGGAAGGCTGTATCAGACACCAATCAGGGAACTGGAAACATTACGTCATGATCCTGTGATAATAAAAGACATGAGAATCTCGGGAGAAAAGTGGATAGATGGAATAGAAGGCAGGACAGTTGACATGACACTTGTCATCCGGCCTGCAGATTTACAGAATATTTATCATAAGTTTACCGTGAGATTTGCGAGAAATGACCGTTTCTGGACTTCGTTGAGTTTCAGACCGCATGAGAGGACACTCAAGGTCGACCGTAAATTCTCGGGTTCCAGAAGGGCTATCGTACATCAGAGGAGGTGTCTTGTAAACGATACCGTTGGGTGTTTAAAACTACGTATTATCTTGGATAGATTCAGTGTTGAGGCATTTATAAACGATGGCGAGCAGGTGATGTCATCGGCATTATATACTGACCCGGAAATTACCGGCATTTCGTTTTTCGCAGACGGAGATGCCGTGATAGATATAGAAAAATACAGTTTATATTAAGTACCGGATGGAGTTGCGAGGCGGAACAGAGAGTAACACTATGTTTGAGTCAGATTAAAGGAGGGACATATGAGAGAATGGACAAGGGAAGAACGTTACAGGGTTTTAAAATCTGCCGATGAGATAACAGACCTTCATGAAAGGATTATAAAATCATCCTACAGGCAGGCCTATCATGTGCAGCCGGTCACGGGGCTTTCGTCCGATCCGAACGGATTCGCCTGCTTCAACGGTGTATGGCATTTGTTTTATCAGTGGTGTCCATGGGGCGCGGTTCATGGCTTGAAATACTGGTACCATGTGACGAGCCCGGATCTCATGCACTGGAAAAATGAAGGCGTCGGGATTTATCCTGATTGTGAATATGACAACAGGGGCGTTCATTCCGGATCGGCCATCTCGGCAGACGGCAGGCTGTACTTTTTCTATACAGGAAACCACAGGGACGAGGATTGGACGAGGATTCCGTATACATGCGCGGCAGTGCTCGGGGATGATGGAAAACCCTGCAAGCTTGATAAACCGCTGTTCGGACCGAGAGATGATTATTCCGAGCATCAGCGTGATCCCAAGGTTTTTTATGTTGAGGAAAAAAGCCGGTACTATATCTTTATCGGGGCGCAGTCACTCGATAAAAAGGGTCGGGTTTTGGTATACAGTTCGGAAAAACTGCTCGAGGGATGGGAATATGCCGGAGAGCTGAAGGTGCCGGGATATGAGGATCTCGGCGGAATGTGGGAATGCCCGTGCATAGGAAGGGTCGGAGATAAGGACATCCTGCTTTTTTCTCCACAGTATACGAAGCTTCCCGGCCGCGGAGAGAGCACCAATCATAATATTTATATCATCGGAAATATGGATTATGATACGCTTACTTTTTCTCCGTCATCTGATTACCGTCATCTGGATTACGGCTTTGATTTTTATGCGGCGCAGCTGGCCTCCAATACCGGTGATCCTGACAGTGAGATCATTATATCCTGGATAGGACTTCCTGATAATCATTATCCTACTGAGGAGGAGGACTGGGAGGGCAGCATGACTCTGCCACGCAGACTGACCATACAGGGTGACAGGTTAATCCAGAAACCGGTTGACGCGGTTTATGAGCTTCGTGGGGACAAACTCTCTGCCGACGGAACGCTTGCACCGGTTTGTGAGGTGGTTGCCGGATTTGACGGTAACGACGCCTCGCTGAAGCTTTTTACAAAGGCAGATGGCAGCGGAGGTTTGCGGATTGATTATGATGCGGGGAAAATGACCTGTACGATAGACAGGACGGGGATGGACAAGCGGTTCAACACACAGGTCGGAGAGGTGCTTGACATGCCGCTCGGTTCACCTTTGAAAAAGCTGGATATTTTTATTGACAGGAGTTCAGTCGAGATATTTGCAAATGATGGTGAGGCCGTGTTTACAACCCATCTGTATCCGACGGAGAGGGAGTTTAATTATGCTTTTTCCGGAGCAGTAGACGTAGAGATATGGTCCCTTTCGTCATCGGTTAAGGATGATTTTGTTGTTTAGTGTTACTGTTCACGCATGATAGATGTGTATATGCACGCTTAGTGTTTGCATTCGAGTGTGTCGATTTGGAGGGAATACATGAAAAAAGTATTTGCAAGTGATTTTGACGGAACACTTTATTTTTATAAGGCAGATGATCCGGATAAGCTTCCGATGAGGTCAGTTGAGAAGATAAGTGAGTACCAGGCGGCGGGACATCTGTTTGGTCTGTGTACCGGGAGACAGGTGGGCGGACTCACTCCGTTTATTACAGGTTTTGTTGAGCCGGATTTTTGCATCACAAGCAGCGGTTCGAATATTGTGGATCGAAACTGGGGACCGATATACAAGAGGGGAGTTGACCGTGATATCGCGGACGCATTAGTAAAGGAGTACAATCCCAGAGGTTACAGGATGACGCTCGACGTTGAGGGTGATATTTGCGTGTTTGCGAAGATGGATTATCCCGGGAAGTATTATGTGATAACCGGTGTCTCCGATGCGCCTGAGGGAATGATCCATCAGGTGAGCATCCATACGGAGAGCCTCGAGGATGCCGCATTAAACGCGCGCCTTATCAATGAAAGATACGGGGATTATGTTGAGGCTTTCCAGAATGTCATAGAGATAGATATCGCTCCCAAGGGGTGCTCAAAAGGAAAGGGAATCGGTGTGCTGCGTGAGCATATAGGTGAGTGCAGATTATATGGAATAGGGGATTCCATAAATGATCTTCCGCTGATACGTGCTGCTGATGTATCCTATACTTTTCCTTATGCGCCAAAGGAGGTTCAGGAGGCTGCCGATAAGGTTGTCGATACCATATGCGATGCATTGGAGGACAGCATGAATGATGAGTAAATATAAAAAAGAGGCGGTCTCGCCGCCTCTTTTCAACTATATCTCCGAAACAATTATTCGATATTCAAGATGTCAATGAAACCCGTTACCTCGAAAACCTCTTGCACGATATCATTGATATTTATTATCTTGACCCCGCCTTTGTTATTCATGAATTTATGGGCATGAAGCAACACTCTCAATCCGGCAGATGAAATATAGGTTATGTCGGTGAAATCAAACACGATACTGCGAACATCACCCATGGACTCATCCAAATCCTTTTGCAGATCAGGAGCCGTCGTTGTATCGAGAGTGCCCTCTAATGAGTAAACCAGTTCATCTCCGTTTTTATTCTTGTTAATGGTCATGAGTCAACCTCCTTATCAAAATGCCTTGACTACAGTCAAATCAACAGTTTTTCCCTTAATTGATACCTTGATGCCATCAGCCACTGAACGCAACACCGATTGCTCATACTGATCCCAGTCCTCCGACTCGATAACCCGATTGACCATGTCGTCCGGAGACATATCCGGCTCATATGTATACGTATCTGTCTCGGAAAGCATCGCCTCCTGAAACGCATCGCGAATCCGACCGAGAAATGTGTTGGTAGCCTCGTTTTTCTGAGCTGTTGAAGCTCCTATCAGTAAATCGCGTTTTGTTTTATCCATAACCGTTTGTGTGGTCATATGTAACTCAAAGTTTTTCCCTTCGCTCTCAATCCAAAATGAAGCCTCCATTTCACCCGTAACGCTGCGAGCCAGAGATAGCATTTCCTCGGCACAGAGCTGTAAACGCAGGGATTCCTTTGCATCAAGCCCCTGGAACTGTGCAACCCGTTTGGTTTCCTCCTTGGCCGAATCAATCCCCTTTCCTTGGTTATCAATCGCGATAACATCCGATTTCATATTTTACCTCCTTCCGGAACGTCCTGGATGCTCTCTATGCACCCAGAATCTCTTTAATTCGACTCATATTGTACCACATTCACACGACAAATGTCAACGTATTTTATAATTCCGGAAGTACGATTTGACTGCTATGTCAATTTATGATACAATTTTTTTGTTCCAGTAGGGGCGTTTTGTTAATAAAAGCAGGTTCTTAATGATTATTTAATAAGTATCATGATATGCTGTGATCGTGGTCAGGAAACCAAAAAAGAAATTCGTGAGGTATCAAGTCAATGAAGAGACTGGTCGTATACTATTCATTAACCGGAAACACGGAAGAAGCGGCAGAGAAAATCGCGAAAGCGCTGAATGCAGAGCTGCTCAGGCTGGAAACAGTCAAGGATATGCCGAAAAGCTTTGCGGCACGGATGTTTGTAGGCGGAGGACAGGTAGCATTTAATCGTATTCCGGAGCTGAAACCGATAGATGTTGATATAGCCGCCTACGATGAGATCATCCTGGGCTCCCCGATTTGGAACAGCAAGGGTGTTCCTGCAGTAAATGCTTTTTTAAAGGATGAAACCGCGGCATCTAAAGTGACATCATTATTCTTCTCAAGCGGCGGTGGAAAGGTTGAAAAAGGTCTGAATGCGATCACAAAACTCCTTCCAAATCTGAAGAATACAACCTCCCTCCTTGACCGAAAACATGAAAACTCGAAGGATAACGATGCCAAGATAGAAGAGTTTATAAACAAAATCAGCAGTATCTCTAAATCATAAAATACACCGCTGCGATACTCGGAATGATAATTATTATTGTATTTATGATCATTCTGCGGCGTCTTTTCTTCCATTCAGCCTCCGTCAGTTCCTTTTCCTTGGGGATTCGCAGTATGCTGAGAATGACTGCGGAAGAAAGATAAATAAAATAAGTATTGATAAGAAACAGATACGCAGCTCCGCCAAGCATCCGCCAGTGACCGCCGGCAATCGAATAACCACAGGTACACAGAGGTGGCATCAATGCAGTTGCAATGGCAACACCTGGAATTATGTTATTTGCTTTGTCCTGACGAGTCTGTCCGATAATTCCGGCGATCCCTCCGAATGTTGCAATCAGTACATCGTAGAAATTCGGTGATGTTCTTGCCATTAATTCACTCGTTGCCTCCTTGACCGGGGACAGCAGAAAATATATCGTCGATATGCCCACGCTGATAATGATCTGCATGAGAAAGGTCACGGCATAGTTTTTGGTGAGGCCGAAATTATTTGCCACGCTTCCGTAAGCCATCGCCAGGATGCTTCCCATCAGAGGAGAGATTAACATCGCGCCGATGATCACCGCGGTCGAGCCCATATTTAAACCAACTGACGCAATCAGCATCGCACAGATCAGGACACACATATTGGTTCCCGTGAATTTCCCACCGGATAAAAGACGATCCCGAATCTCCTCATGCGTTGCAGTGTCTTGCTTCAACGAGAACATCCGTTTAAATGTCACGGTAAGCTTTTCGTTGTTTTCTTTCATGTCAATAATAATCCCCTTATTTGAATTCACAGTTTGGAACGGTAGAATTGTATCATAAGCTAATATAGTTGTCAAATCATACTTTTTTTTGTACTTTTTCTTGAAAAAAGTGCGGATTTGTGGTAGTATATCCATGTTGTTTCAAGACATAATTGATATATATGCGGATTAAAGAAAGGAAAAAGTATGATAAAAATAGCGACATTTATTGTGGATCGGAGAAATCTTTTCTATCTGTTGTTCATTCTGGGACTTGTTTTTTGCATATTCTCCATGAATTGGACAGTTGTTGAAAATGATCTGTCCTATTATTTGGATGACTCCACAGAGACGAAGCAGGCGCTTGAGGTGATGGATAAGGAATTCACCACATACGGCTCGGCTAAGTTTATGGTGGCAAACCTTTCCTATGAACAGGCGGTGGAGCTGGAGAAAAAGATCAACAAACTCCCGTATGTTTCAATGGTGACCTTTGATGATTCCAAAAGCCATTTTAATGAGGCGTCGGCGCTGTATGATGTAACATTTGCTTATCCCGAAAGCGATGATAAATGTCTCGAGGCCCTTGACAGTCTGAAGGAAGAACTCAGTGACTATGATTTTTATGTTTCAACCATGCTCGGCAATGCGACCAAGGATATCATCGAGAAAGAGATGGTTGTTATTATCGCGGTAGTTGCGGTGGTCGTGGTTCTTGTCATGCTTTTTACCTCGGGAACCTGGGCTGAGGTGCCTGTTCTCCTGATATCATTTGTGGTTTCGATACTTTTGAACAAGGGAACCAACTTTGTTTTTGATAAGATTTCATTTGTATCGAACTCCGTGACGGCAGTGCTTCAGTTGGCGCTTTCCATTGATTATGCGGTTATCCTTGTGAACCGTTTCAAGGAGGAACGGCAGAACTTTGATGCGAGGGAGGCGGCCATAATTTCTCTGAGCAAGGCAATTCCGGAAATATTCTCATCCTCCCTGACAACAGTCGGCGGTCTGGTTGCGATGATTTTTATGCAGTACAAAATCGGCGGTGATATGGGTATCATCCTGATCAAGGCGATAGGTTTGAGTCTGCTGACGTGCTTTACACTGATGCCCGGGCTGTTATTGTCCTTCTCCAAGTTGATGGATAAAACCAAGCATAAAAATTATGTTCCGAAAATCTCGTTTGTTGGTAAATTTGCCTATGCGACGAGAAAAATCATTCCGCCTGTATTTTTAGTGGCAATTGTAGCAGGATTTATCCTTTCCGGCAAGTGCCCGTATGTATACGGTTATTCCAAATTGGAGACACCGATAATTAACGAGATTGATGCTGCGAAAAACCGGATCAATGAGACCTTCGGCGTTGAAAACATGGTTGCTCTCGTGATCCCGAGCGGGAACTACGAGAAGGAGAAAAAGCTCCTTAACGAGCTTGAGTCCAGATCTGAAGTGGATCATACGATGGGGCTTCCGAATATCGAGGCGATAGATGGTTATATGCTGACTGACAGGCTGACTTCAAGACAGTTTTCCGAGTTGATCGGTTTGGACTATGAGGTCGCCCAGCTGTTATACGCTCTGTATGCAGTCGAAGACAAGGATTATGCAAAGGTTATCAACGGGCTCTCAAATTACAGTATCGCGCTTATCGACGTGTTGGATTTTGTTCACAAACAGGTGGACGAGGGATATGTAACGTTGGATGAAGATCTGAAGAAAACACTGGATGACGCATATTTCAAGATTTCGATTGCGAGGAAACAGCTTGACGGCAAAAAATTCAGTCGTGCCCTGGTTTATCTGAATCTTGACGAAGAGGGCGCGGAGACATTTGCTTTCATCGATGAGATGCATGATATCGCCAGAAAGTATTACGGCGAGGACGCAAAGGTTTATGTGGCAGGAAATGCCACTAGTCAATATGATCTGAAAAACTCGTTTGACAGGGATAATCTGATGGTATCGATACTCAGTATCGTTATTGTGCTGGCAGTTTTATTGTTCACGTTTAAGTCGGCGGGCATGCCGGTGCTGCTGATACTGGTTATTCAGGGGGCGATCTGGATCAATTTCTCATTCCCGTATCTTCAGGAGACAAACATATTCTTCATGTGCTACCTGATCGTCAGCTCCATCCAGATGGGTGCCAACATCGATTACGCGATCGTTATTTCGAACCGCTACATGGAACTGCGTGAAACCGAGGACAAGAGGTCTGCCATCATCGATACGATGAATCAGGAGTTCCCGACGATAATCACATCCGGACTGGTTATGGTCATAGCCGGATTTTCCATCGGCCTGATGACATCGGACGGTTGTGTCTCCGGAATAGGGCAATGTTTAGGACGCGGAACGGTGATTTCGCTGATCCTGGTTATGTTTGTATTGCCGCAAATCCTCATCATCGGTGAGAAGATAATCCGCAAGACATCATTTGAAATGTCAAATCCGATAGAAAACATCCACACACAGAACCGCCTGCAGATCAACGGTCCGCTCAACGGATACGTGAACGGCACGGTCAAGGCCGTTGTACGAGGTGTAATCTACGGTGAGGTCAACGCCATGGTAAACACGAAAAAGATTGAGAGAGATGATACCGAAGATGGAGACGGAGGAACTCCGCCTGACA
>JAGABX010000066.1 GCA_017614395.1 Eubacterium sp. | reverse complement strand
GAAGTGATCGAAGGATTGAGTGATTCCGATGTGAATGGCCTTTTGTTGGAGAAATGGACCACGCCTCTGATTTCAGAACTCATGACATTGCCGAACCGCCTAATCAATGAACTGACAACGAGGTTGGAAAACATCGTAGGTAAATATCGGACAACATTTGAGGATGTTGAGTATGAGATACTGAAAACGGAGAGAGAGTTGTCAGCGATGCTGGGTGACCTCCGGGGAAATGAGTTCGACATGAAGGGAATAGATGAGTTGCGGAGAATAATGAATTGCGAATGACATAAATACGTTCAATAACATATTTCTTGACAAATAACATAATAAATGTTGTTACAGAAATGTCTGCAGATGATTATATACTTGATGATGTTAGGAGAGAAGGGGTTGTTATTTATGAAGCATAGGGATATGGCTGGAGGGAAGTAGAATGGTGGAAAAAAATAAAAACCCGCAGATACGGTTTGATGGATTTACTGACGATTGGGAACAGCGTAAGTTGGGAGACATTGGCGAAACCTACACGGGATTATCTGGAAAAACCAAAGAAGACTTCGGTCACGGTAATGCAAAATTCGTTACATATATGAATGTTTTTTCAAATTCAATAGCGGATTCATCAATGACTGAATCTGTCGAAATTGATAAAAAGCAAAATGAAGTTAATTACGGAGATGTATTTTTTACGACTTCTTCTGAAACACCTGATGAAGTAGGAATGTCATCTGTATGGCTTGAAAATAGCGAAAATACGTATCTTAACAGCTTTTGTTTTGGATACAGACCGAGTGTTGAAATCAATCCTTACTATATGGCATATATGCTTCGTTCCGAAAATGTTAGAAAGAATATCGTATTCTTAGCTCAAGGAATATCAAGGTATAACATTTCAAAAAACAAAATGATGGAAATATCAGTTCCATTACCTGAGCTTGATGAACAACAGAAAATTGGCGAATACTTCCACGATCTCGATAACCTTATCACCATTCACCAGCGTAAGTATGAAAAACTACTCTTTGTAAAAAAGTCAATGTTGGAAAAGATGTTTCCTCAAAATGGCTCAGGTGTACCTGAGATAAGGTTTGAAGGATTCACTGACGCATGGGAACAGCGTAAGGTTTCCGAACTGTGTTCCATCTCTACAGGAAAGAGCAATACTCAGGATAAGGTTGAAGATGGGGTGTATCCATTTTATGTTCGCTCCCCCATCATAGAAAGAAGTGCAAAATACCTTTATGATGAAGAGGCTGTACTAACCGTCGGGGATGGAGTTGGAACAGGAAAAGTCTTCCACTATGTAAACGGTAAATATGACTTACATCAGCGTTGTTACAGGATGTATGACTTTTCAGAACAATTAAATGCACACTATTTCTATCATACTTTTTCGAAGCTGTTTTATAAGCGTGTAATGGCTATGACAGCAAAAACATCAGTTGATTCTGTCCGACTTGAAATGATTGCAGATATGGAAATACCTTGTCCTAATATAAAGGAACAGGAGGAAATAGGTGCATTTTTTGATAACCTTGATAACCTTATCACCCTTCACCAACGTAAGGTTGAAAAACTAAAACAAATCAAGAAGTCCATGTTACAAAATATGTTTCCCTAACTTGTTATTGTCTTATATAAAAAGTATATAAAGTGGTTTTGACCAGTCAATGTGAAAGGATGTAAGGCATGAAATATAACGATAAATACAAAGAAACGGATACAACTATGGTCCGCCAGGAACCGGCATATAACTTGACGGATAGTAACGATAATCCATGTCTAATCAAGGGAGTGTTGACGGTTTCTGATCTGGAGGAAACGCCGGAGGACCGTAGGGTGGAACTGATCAATGGTGTATTTTATGATATGGCGGAACCACTAATCATTCATCAGAATATTGTTGGTGAGATTTTTGGACAGTTGCGCGATTTTATCCATCAGAATAACGGGAACTGCAAGCCATATGTTGCGCCTGTAGGTGTTCGTCCGAATGCCGATGATGACCATACCGTGTTAGAACCTGATGTATTTGTCGTGTGTGATCCTGAGAAACAGAAACACCCGAGATATATCATAGGAGGTCCGGATTTGGTTGTCGAGGTTCTCTCAGAATCGACAAAAAAGAGAGATATGACGATAAAAAAAACAAATCTACCAGGATGCAGGTGTCAGGGAATACTGGATCGTTGATCCGGAGGAGGATCGTGTGTTAGTCCATGATTTTGAACATGGAAATGTAACATATATTCATACATTTGAGGAGCCTGTTCCCGTGAGAATCTATGGGAATGTTCTGAAGATTGATTTGAGAGAATTTGTTAGCGAAGATTAACAGAGATAAGGGAGCAATTCGATTTTCATCCATAGGAAAAAAACAGCGCAAAACATGCAAATCATAGGGGAGGTAATACTGTCGTGTTTAACAATGAATCCGATTTTGAGGATGCTCTGACAGAACTGCTGAAGCGGTATGGCTGGGAGGCGGATGTGTTGATGTATCCGTCGGAGGCTGATCTGATCGACAACTGGGCCCGGATACTTTTTAATAATAACAGAGAGATTGACCGGCTGAATGATTATCCGCTGACCGACTCGGAGATGCAGCAGATCATAGAGCAGATAGTATCTTTCAGGACACCGCTGCGGCTGAACGGGTTTATCAACGGCGGGAGTGTTACAATCACGCGAGACAACCCGGATGATACGGCACACCTCGGCAAGGAGGTTTCGCTGAAAATCTATGACAGGCGCGAGATTGCCGGTGGGAAGAGCCGTTACCAGATTGTCAGACAGCCGAAATTCCCTACAAAATCCAAAATTCTGAATGACAGGCGCGGTGACTTGATGCTGCTCATCAACGGCATGCCTGTGATCCATATCGAATTGAAAAAGAGTGGGATCTCCGTCAGCCAGGCGTACAACCAGATTGAAAAATATGCCGGAGAGGGGATTTTTTCCGGTCTTTTTTCGCTAGTGCAGATATTTGTTGCCATGACACCTGAGGAAACGGTTTATTTCGCAAATCCGGGACCGGAAGGAGTTTTCAATCCGAATTTTTATTTCCATTGGGCGGATTTTAACAACGAACCGGTGAATGATTGGAAAGTGATCGGATCCACGCTTTTATCTATTCCGATGGCACATCAGATGATCGGGTTCTATACGGTTGCGGATGACGCTGATGGTGTTCTGAAGGTAATGAGGAGTTATCAGTACTATGCGGCGAGCGCTATATCGGATCGGGTTTCGAAAACCAAATGGGGTGAAAACAATCAATTGGGCGGATTTGTGTGGCACACGACCGGCTCCGGTAAAACTATGACTTCGTTTAAGTCGGCACAACTCATTGCAACATCCAAGGACGCTGATAAGGTGGTCTTTTTAGTTGACAGGATTGAACTCGGGACACAGTCGCTCAAGGCTTACAGGAATTTCGCGGGAGCCGGACTCACCGAACAGCAGAAAAGCAACACGGTCCAGGAAACAGAGGATACACATGTACTGATCAGCAAGTTGAAGAGTGCAGACCCGGCCGACACACTGATTGTGACTTCTATTCAGAAGATGAGCAATATCAGCGATGAACACGATGATGACACCGGACAATCGGGAAAACCAACAGGATTTCGTGCTAAGTCAGCAGATATCGAAGCAATCAATTCCAAACGCATAGTCTTTATCGTCGACGAGGCGCATCGATCTACATTTGGGGATATGCTGCACATCATCAAAGGGACGTTTCCGCATGCGATATTTTTCGGATTTACCGGGACTCCGATACAGGACGAGAACCAGAAAAAGGATAGCACAACCTCAGATGTGTTCGGTAACGAACTCCATCGATACAGCATAGCGGATGGAATACGGGATAAAAATGTACTCGGTTTTGATCCGTACAAGGTGCTTACTTTCAAGGACAAGGATGTCCGTACGGCGGTTGCATTGGAAAAAGTAAAGGCAAAAACGGAGGCCGAGGCTTTAGCTGATCCGGTCAAAAAATCAAAGCTCATGGAATACATAACAAAGGTGCCTATGGCAGGGTACGACCGTGATAACGGGACACATGTGAGCGGGATAGAGGATTATCTGTCGGATTCCCAGTATCGTACCGGGGAGCATCAAAAAGCTGTTGTGAATGATATCATAGATAACTGGCTGGTGCTGAGCCAGGCGGGAAAATTCCATGCGATTTTTGCAACGAGCAGCATCCCCGAGGCGATTGAGTATTATGACCGATTTAGAACATCGGCGCCGAATCTGAAGGTTACAGCGCTGTTTGATCCGACGATTGACAATAACGGCGGGGTAAAATTCAAGGAGGACGGACTGGTTCGGATCATAGAGGATTATAATGCTCGATATGACAAGAATTATTCCATTCCGAAATATCAGGATATGAAAAAGGACATTTCGTTCCGGCTGGCACACAAAAGTCCATATGAGAGGATTGACCGTGAACCGGAGAAGGAGATAGATTTGCTGATTGTTGTGGATCAGATGTTGACCGGATTTGATTCGAAATGGATCAACACGCTATATATGGATAAAGTGCTCGCGTATGAACATCTCATTCAGGCTTTTTCACGAACGAACAGGCTGTTCGGACCGGACAAACCTTTCGGCACGATCAAGTATTATCGCAGGCCTCATACGATGGAGAAAAATATCGAGGCGGCTGTCAAACTATACTCCGGGGACAAACCGCTCGCTTTGTTTGTGAGCCGTCTCAGGGAAAATATAGAGAATATGAATCGGATATACGGACAGATATGCAGCCTGTTCAAACAGACCGGGGTTCTTGGGTTTACAAAACTTCCGAACGAGATTCCAGACAGGAAACAGTTCGCCAAACTTTTTAAACAGTTTAATGAATGCCTCGAGGCAGCAAAGGTACAGGGGTTCAGTTGGAAAAAGTCCGTTTATGAGTTTTATAGCGAGGATGCAGAGCCGTCTGATTCCGGTTCGAATGATGAAAAAATCGTGGCTTCTACGCCTGGTTCTAATGAAAATAATAAATGTTTGGTTCGGGTTGAACCGGATGAGACAACATATCTGACACTGGTGAAAAGATATAAGGAACTTTTTTCTAAGACACCCGGATCGGGAGGGGATGATATTCCGTATGAACTCGACGGATATATTACGACGATCGATACCGACAGGATTGATTCGGACTATATGAATTCCAAGTTTGATAAATATCTGAAAAAACTTCATGATGACAGCACTGATAGAGAGGAACTGCGGTTGGCTGAGGAGGAACTCCATAAATCATTTGCAACGTTGTCGCAGGAGGAACAGAAGAATGCCGAGCTATTGATACACGATATTCAGAGGGGCGATATCGTTATTGAGGAGGGCAGGACATTCAGAGAGTATGTTATCGATTATGTGACAAAGGCGAAGGATGATCAGATACATCGTCTCGCAGCATATGCGTTAGGTGTCGATGAGATGATGCTCCGTAGTATCATGTCGCAGCATGTTACGGAAATAAACATCAACGAGTTCGGCAGGTTTGATTCGCTGAAGGAGACGATGGACAGAGCTAAGGCAAAATCATATTTTGAGGCGATATCCGGAGAGAAACTGCCAACCCCCAAGGTGAATATGCGCGCGGATGCTTTGTTGCGGGATTTTATTCTCATGGGTGGTTTTGATATCGAGATGCCGGAGAAGGCCGGTTGATTCCGAATGGGACAGTTTAAAGTAATAAAAATACAGGGACGCTAATATGATCGAGCGTCCCTGTTTTGATACTTACATCTGTTCTGCACCGAGCATATCGCCGGAGTAGATCAGGACAACCTGTTTCTTTTTGTTTACGAATAATCCGAATTCACCATTGCTTGTGTAGTTCTTAACATGTTTGTAAAACCGTTTATTGAACCATTTTTTTGATTTGATGGTCCCGTTATAGCCATCGGCGTCATAATCCCAGATGATCTTGCAGTTTTTCGCCAGTTTGAATTTGTATTTCTTTTTCTTCATATTTTTGAAGCTGCTGCCGAAGTATGCGCCACCGTAGTAGTGTTCGAATTTCATCTGAGTCAGATATCCGTTTTTGTATCTTTTCAATTTCACTTTTTTACCTGATATTTTTGCGGAGACTTTGGATATTCGGTTGGTCACATACCAATACTTTTTCATGTAGCTGATGTAATTCATTGTTTTCGGTTTACTCGAGCCGGAGCTGAGGGATTCCGGTACGATGTGATAAACCTGTTCGCCACCGGTATAGTTTTCTGTAGGAGTGACGACGATGTAGTAGCGCGTGTTCGGCTTCATGTCGTCGCCGAGCGTGATAACCTTTCCCTCGCTGTCGATCAGGACCTTGCCGAGGGACTGTGTCAGGTCGGCATCGGAGAAAAACTCGAAATATACGCCCTCCGGGCTGGTCCCGACCTTGAATCGGTAGGTGCCGTTTCCGGTATCGAAATAGAACACATCCCTGTCATCGGCACTGTGGATATAGCCGCCGAAGCCGTCCAGTCCGGGTACGAGCTCGACTGCAGTGCTTCCGTCATTGCCCTCGTCCTCATGGACGATGGAATACGGAGTGGCTGTTGCACCGGGCGTCGTTGTCGAACCGGGCGCAGTTGTCGAACCGGGTGCAGCTGTGGTACCGGGAGCCGTTGTAGTGCCTGGTGCAGTTGTTGCTCCGGGGGCCGTTGTGGTTCCGGGTGCGGCTGTAGGAGCGGGAGTGGAGGTAGCGGCCTCGCGTGTGGCAAATTTAACCTCGTAGCCCTGCGCCTCTCCCTCCATAACCGAACTTGAACTATTTGAGAATAATTCCAGTTTTATGTAGTAGGTTTTATTTGGTGAGAGTTTATCATTTAGTTCCTTCAGATATCCATCTCTGCCAAAACTGTAGTTTTCGAATACTAAATCCTTCAATTCACTGTCGCTGTAAGCTGAGATGTACATCCTTGCGTTAGTTGATTTACATTCCAATCTGTAGGTGTTTGAGCCGGTTGTAAATGTGAATACGTCAACATCCTTCAAACCGTCGATAGTCCCTGTGGTGGCAACATTTGGTCGAATTTCAGTGGCGCCGAATGCGGAATCGGACTCTTTATCAAGGTGTTTATTGATGACAAAGCTTGCCGAATAGTCCTTTCCGGTGTTTCGTTGAAAGAGCAGATAGTAGGTAGTGTTTGGTTTTAAGTTGTTTTCATAACCATTAATATCCCCGAAATTCAGAAATGTCGGAGTTGTGTAGGCGTGATACAGACATACCCTTGTATCCTTAGAAGGAATAGTGTTTATGTAAAAAGAAGGATTGACGTTCTCTATAGAACCTTTCCATACAAAATGATAGTATGCTTTTTCACTGCCGGTGGTAAAACTGTAGCAGTAGTAATGATCGGATTTTCCCTGTGGAACATTGATGGTATAAATCTCATTTAACGGAACTTCCCCCGCCAGATATACTTCATCGGTGATCGTTTCGGCTGATGAGATGTTTGTTTCTCCGATAACCTCGCACAGACTCAGGATCATTGCTAAACTCAACACTATTGACAGGAGTTTTCGTTTCTTTTTCATGGGCAAGCCCTCCTTTTTTTTTACAGAGCTGTCACGAGACGGGGACTATCCATGTCGGCGATACGAGATGGACAGAACAGCATCCGGACAGATCCTGGGATTGAATGAATCCGTAAAATTGAAACATATGGTTATTTTAACATAAATAATGTGTAAAGGCAATAGGATTGGGCAAATTATGGAAGGTTTCGATGGTTCACGGATTTCAAACAATTACTCGTGTGAGATGGTGTTTGGATTTTATTTTGAGATATACAAGGGAAATATATTGGATATCTCAAAATAAAATCCGAATTCTTCTTTACATTTGATTTGATTTGTGCTATAATCATGAAAAAGCAACGGACTTTATTTTGAGATATTTATGGACAATATGTCATAAATCTCAAAATTAATGAATAATCATGAGTTGTTATTTCGTTTCGAGAGTTGTTTAGTGATGAAATAAACCGGTAATGTGAGATGCGATATGTTTTCGGAGGTGTGATTTGTTATGATAGGGAGAAATAAAGAAATAGCCGAGCTTGAGGAGTTGTATGAGAGAAACCGGGCTGAACTGGTCGCGGTCTATGGTCGGAGGAGGGTCGGGAAAACCTACCTGATTGAACAAGTGTTTAAGAATCGTTTTTCGTTTAGGCATGCCGGACTTTCCCCGATAGAACATGAGAAAAACGGCATGCTGTCTGCCCAGCTTCATCATTTTTATAATTCATTGAGGACATTTGGGAGAGAGGAAACCGATGAACCGACAAACTGGCTTGATGCATTTTTTATGTTACAGCAGTTGTTGGAGAAAAAGGATGACGGGAGCAGGCAGGTAGTATTTATCGATGAGATGCCGTGGTTAGATACGGCACGCTCCGGGTTTATTACGGCATTTGAGGGATTTTGGAATAACTGGGGATGCCATAGGGAAAACCTCATGGTTATCGTATGCGGCAGCGCCAATTCGTGGATGCAGGATAAACTGATCAATAATCATGGCGGGTTATATGGCAGAGTAACCTATGAAATCAAGCTGATACCGTTTACTCTCGCGGAGTGCGAGGACTTTTTCAAGCAGAATAATATCAGTATTACTCGATATGATATTGCCCAGAGTTATATGATAGTGGGCGGGATTCCGTATTATCTCGGGTATTTTAAACGCGGGCTGAGTCTTGCACAGAATGTGGATAATCTGTTTTTCAATTCGGATGCGAAGTTAAAATTTGAGTTTGATCGTCTGTTTCAATCGGCTCTGTCCAGTCCTGAGTTGGCGAAGTCGGTGGTGAACTTTTTATACAACAGAAATGCCGGATATACAAGGGCTGAGATTACGACAGGGCTTGGGATTAAGGACGGGGGCGCCATCACATCGTGTCTGAATGCACTGGTTGCCGGTGATTATATAATAAAATATGTACCGTTTGGTATGAAAAAAAAGCAGGAGCACTACAAGTTGGTAGATCCGTTTTGTTTATTTTATCTGCGATTTGTCAGTGGGAGGAGCAGCCTGGACAATGATTTTTGGGTGCAGAGTGTGAAATCACGACCGGTTGAGGTGTGGAGAGGTCTCGCCTTCGAGAATCTGTGTTTCAATCATATTGCTCAGATAAAAAAAGCATTGGGAATATCCGGCGTCATAACAAGGCAGTCCGCGTGGTCAAAAAGATCAGACGACGAGGAGGGTGTGCAAATTGACCTGCTGATTGACCGAAATGACAATGTCATAAATATGTGTGAGATAAAGTTTTACAGTGATGACTTTACCGTTGACAAGGATTATTATCGTGTGATGTTACGCAGGCAGGATATTCTCCTCAAAATGGTGTCAAAGACTACGGCCATACACAGTACTCTGATTACCACATTCGGTCTGAAACATAATGAGTACAGCGGGGTGTTCACAAATGCTATAACGCTTGAGGAGTTGTTTGATTGAGTTTAGTTACCATTCACGCCATGACCACATCCCCTGATTCGTGTGAATCTGCGAATGCGGCCAATTGCAAAGCAGAAACATAGGTAATATTTTTTAAAATTATGTAACTATTTACTTGACAAACTCCTAAAAATAGTGTATAATAT
>JAGABX010000065.1 GCA_017614395.1 Eubacterium sp. | reverse complement strand
TGATCTCGTAGACATTGCCGCTCTTGGAGCATTTCACATCGGACGAATGCAATCCACCGTACTCGATATACGGCAAGCAGTCATTCACTATGCGGCAATATTTACCATACTTTTTCATGAAATCATTCTCAATCGACTCCGGAACCAGTGCATACTGTTGCGAGAACAAATTTCTGGCACGAACCGTGATTACTTTGAAGTGGTAGGTTTCCAGCAGGTCGTTGCTCAGTAGCATCAAGCCACTCTTGACCTTGATATCCACAGATTCGCTATCGAACAGAAAGCTGAACGTTTCCGGAGAAAAAAGAAGGTTACGGCGTTTTTTCTCCATGTACAGTTCATAAAGCTTCTTCATAATCGCCTTGATCTGGTAGTGGCGCAGTCCGGAGAGTCCCCAGAGTGTCTGGGCATAGTGCATATCCGAGGGGAGATAATCGATGATGGCATAGCCCTTCTCCAGCTTCCGGGCGGCTCTGCCGATCTCCTGGACATAATCCGCCAGTGTACCTGTTGGTGCAAAATGATACACATTCAGGATATCACTAATATTGACACCCATACCAAAAGCCTTAGTCGCCAGCATAACGTTGACTTCGTTATCGCGGAAGCGGGAATATGCATCGTCCTTTTCCATGCTGCCCTCTTTGGCATGGTAAACCTCGATTTTGGATAAATCGCCAGAATAGGTATTTTGAATATACAGTCGCAGATCATCGATCTGGGAAATAAACGGGAAATACACTATGCTTTTTTCCTGATGCTCGACAAATGAATGGATGGCATCCGCAGTCAGGCGAATCTTATCCTCCTTGTCCGAACGGAACTGGCGTTTGGGAAGGCGTATTGTGAAATGGATGTTGTCACGCCGAACATAACCGAGGTATTTATGTCCCGAGCCAACTGTTAGATGAAGGCTTTTTTCCAGATCACCGATGACATCATCGCGCCCGCCGTTGGCCGCAGTAGCCGTCAGGCAGAGAACTGGGAACGGCCTGCCCTGAACCTTTGCCTGAACGCTGCCACGCCGCATTCTCTCAATATAATCACCGAGGAACCAATAATCAACACGGAAGTCACGTCCCCAGGAGGTTACCAGATGCGCTTCGTCAATGACTAGTAGTCCGATACGGCGCTCGCCAATCAAGGAACGAATATCATAGGAAAGCAGAAGCTCCGGAGAGAGATAAACTATTGAGAACAATCCCTGTTTAATGCCCTCTAACCGAGACTGGCGTTCCTCAAAGGTGATGGAGGAATTGATGTAGGTGGCATAGCTGATGCCTCTTTCGTTCAATTCTTTGACTTGGTCAATCATGAGTGCCACGAGCGGACATATGACGATTGTGACAGGTGGATCAGAAAAATGCTCGTGAAGATAGATGCCCGGCACCTGAAAGAGTACAGATTTGCCCGCACCTGTGGGGGCGGTGACGATCAGGTCGGAGTATTGATTTTCTGTACTTTTCAGTATGGCACGGCACTGCTCGAGAATATCCGAGATGATGGTTCCCTGTGAGATGGTGACAGTTTCGTTGGAAATATCCGGATTAACATACATGGTGTTCGGACGGAAATGTGCCTCCGCTCCCCAGTATTTCTGAAGCACATCGAGGTACTGGTTTTCGGCGGTCTCCTTGATGGATTCTAGTGTATCGGAAAAAATAAAGTGGACATCAAAGAATGTTGCGACAGCGTTCAGCTTTCGCAGGAGCTTGCGGTTTTCCTTGTTGTTTTCAACAGAGACGCTGAACGTGCGGTCATGCACGGTGCCTTCCTGAAGCTGTGTGCAGATCCGCCGGAGTTGCTTGATATCAAGGCATTCCGTCTCAGCCGGAGATTTCTTCTCCGTATAGCCTACTGAAATCTCGTCAAAGAAATCCAGCAGCTTGACTTCACGGTTTAGATCGATGGCAAAATGCCGGTTCACAAATGCAAAATAAAGATGGTCACTCTCTTTCTGATAATCCGAATAATAGGTAAGGATTTCGGAATCCTTATGAACGGATTCGTTGTCGATAGCGCGGATGACTTCAATTGGGTTCTCCAGCGGAATTGGATAATATGCATTAAAAAGATCGTTTCTGACAACGAGCATTGTTCCCTTGTAGGCAGCGAAATCATTCAGCGTCTTGGTCAGACTGATGAGCTCCTCATAAAAGCACCATTGCATGCCGCTCGATTGCAGAAAGGAGAGCAGGATCTGGGTGTTGTCATGCAGTTTCTGCATGGAGGGGTAGGTGCGATCCCAGGCTCCGGAGAAATGCGCAACGCCGGCTGCTTCGAGTGCTACATAGAAAGGCAGAGGAAAGCCTTGAAAAACGAACAGGGTGTTTGGGGTGTGCGAGGAGCTCCTATATTTTTTCAGGAAGCGTTCAACGCAGGTTTGGTAGGTCTGCTGTAAAGCATCGGTCATTGATATCCCTCCATCGGCTAATAATATGTATAATTATAACATTTTACAAATCAAATGTCAAGAGAACTTGGCACGATTTGATGATTTTTGTATATACGTTGCGAATGTCTGGTTGTATCCAACAGGCTAAGATTAACTCCTCAGTCATAGGATCCTCCTTTTAAATGATCGATCGTTTTCAGCATCATCGCAATTAACATCGACCGCCTTGCGGCGATGTTTTTGCGCTTTATTCAGTTTTGGCTGAATCTCATGCTATCATATGGCCTGATGGGTCGCTATTGATATTATGCCCTTAATGAGGAGAGACTATATAGACGGTGGCGCGAGATGTGTTGAGTTGGAGAACGAACGACATCCTGTTTATCCTTTGGATCTGTTTCCAAGAACTACATAGGCTCGAGTGCGTTGTCCATTTTGATAGTCAGTGTATCTCCAAAACACACTGGACTTGTTTGCTGGGACGCCCAGAAACCCTAATGGTCATTCGCCCTCATTCCTACATAAAAGAAAAAGCGCCTAATATAGGCGCTTTTCTTATACCATTTATTCCACTCTTGACATCAAAACTACGCACTCAACGTGCATCGTGGGCGGCAAGAAATCCCTTGCTGTAATGACCTTTTTTACATAAAATTCGCGTAAAAAATGGTTAGTAGTAAAACGGTAGTAATTTCCGCTTTATCCTACTACATTGTGCGGAATAGTGCCGAAGCTACGCAGATTTACGCAAAACTGTCCAAACTTTTGCCGTGGGAAAAAAACATAACTTTTATCATAGCCTGAAACCTCCGTGATTTGCCGTGTTTTGCCGCGATTTGCCCTTGTATACTTTGACGAACGGGTGTACTGATTCTGTCAAAATTCGGGGCTAACTCGGCAAATTGCGGCAAATCTTAGCATTCTAAGGACATCGTTAGTAGTA
>JAGABX010000064.1 GCA_017614395.1 Eubacterium sp. | reverse complement strand
TTCTACACCATCGTCATTGACGATCATTCACTTGATCCGAATGCGAAACCGGAACCGACTGCGACACCGGCCGTAACACCTGAACCTACTGCGGAGCCGACACCGGAACCGGCACAGGCACAGGATCTCACGCTCAGCGCCACATCAATACAGGGCAATATCACCCTGTCATGGAACGAGCAGACCGAAGCATCAAGGTTCAGGATCTACCAGCTGATCGATGGCAGAAAACTGCTACTGAAAACCATTGTAAATAAAAACTCGCAAAACAATTCATTAACCATAGCAAAGGCTTTTTCTGCCGTTAAAAAGAAAAAGAAAACCACCTATCATCGCAAAAGACTGAAGGTCGGAAAAGAGTACACCTTCATCATCCGTGCATATGTAAACAGCAAATGGACGAGAATCACTGATGCTTCGACAGCGACAGTGAAGGTAAAATAAGATTTAAAACCATTGCCATGTGAAAAGGTCATGGTTGCTAAGATGTTACATGACAGCAAAAAGCTCTTGCGAATGCAGGGGCTTTTTGTTATAATGAGGGCAGATTGAGTGTAGCGAGGAAATTGACACTTGCGAAAACCGAATGGAGGGAGTCGCCGTATGAAAAAAACAGTGTCCATAGGAACGCAGGATTTTGCCTTTCTGCGTGAAAACGATTGTTTTTATGTGGACAAGACAGGTTTTATCAGAAACTGGTGGGAGAATGCGGATGCCGTCACCCTGATCACGCGACCGAGACGTTTTGGCAAAACACTGACAATGAATATGCTGGATTACTTTTTCTCTGAGAAGCATGCAGGAAGGAGTGATCTTTTTGAGGGGCTGGATATTTGGAGTGATGAGAAGTACAGAAAACTCCAGGGGACATATCCTGTTATTTTTATGACTTTTGCAGGGGTGAAGGCTACAAATTTCGAGGATGCCGTGCAGGGGATCAAATATCAGATTTCCAGTCTTTTTTCATCCTATCCATATCTTAGAAAGTATGACGATTTTGATGAAGATGAAAAAGACCGGCTGAAAAAAATCGGATCAGAAATGTCGGATGCGGAGGCTGAGTATTCCTTGAGATTGCTCTCTACGCTCCTGGAAAAATATCATGGAAAGAAGGTACTCATTTTTCTCGATGAATATGATACGCCTTTGCAGGAGGCATATGTGCAGGGCTATTGGAAAGAGATGACGGAATTTATCCGCACGATGTTTAACAATACTTTCAAAACAAACCCGTCCATGGGACGTGCAATCATGACCGGAATTACCAGAGTGTCTAAGGAATCGATTTTTTCCGATCTGAACAATCTTGAAGTGGTGACAACATCATCGGATGAGTATGCTACAGACTTTGGCTTTACGGAAGAAGAGGTTTTCCGGGCAGTAGAAGAGCAGGGATATGCGGAAGAGATCAAGGATAGCGTAAAACGATGGTATGATGGTTTTACATTCGGAACACATACAGATATATATAATCCTTGGTCAATCACTCATTTTCTGGACAAAGGCAAATTTGACACCTACTGGGCCAATACCAGCGGGAACGGCATGGTCAGCCGGCTGATCCAAAGTGGTGATAAAAGAATAAAAATGGATTTTGAGAACCTGCTCTCCGGTGGCGCTGTTGAGGCAGAGATTGACGAGCAGATTATATTCAGTCAGTTAGAACAGAATGAAGAAGCCATTTGGAGTCTGCTATTGGCCTCGGGCTATCTGAAATGTGACAGGATCATACAGGAATGTCCGGAGGAAAAAGCCATATATCGGTTAGTCCTGACAAATCTTGAAGTAAAAAAGATGTTTGACAAGATGGTGAAGGATTGGTTCAGAAAAGATTCTTCCTTCAACGAGTTTACTGAAGCGATGTTTAAAAAGGATCTCCGTTCGATGAATCAGTACATGAACCGTATAGCGCTGAACACCTTTAGTTATTTTGACACCGGAAATAAGCCATCCGAGGAATCTGAACCGGAAAAATTCTATCATGGATTTGTCCTGGGATTGATGGTGGACAATGCGAAGAACTACAATATCCGCTCTAACAGAGAGAGTGGTTTCGGCAGATATGATGTAGTGTTAGAGCCCAAGGATAAAAATGATGTAGCTGTGATTATCGAATTTAAGGTCTATGACGAGGAATATGACAAAGAAAAAGACCTTGACGATACGGCAGCAAATGCACTTGCACAGATCGAGGAGAAAAAGTATGCCGTAGAGTTGATAGAAAAAGGCATACCGGAGGAAAGGATCTACAAATATGGTTTCGCATTTCAGGGAAAAAAATGCAGAATCCGGGCCGGACAGATGTGATGGAGGCTGACCCTCTACGGGAAATTTGTCTTTTTTGCAGGTATGAGGACGTTTATGGAGTATTTTCATATACATGATGTTAGAAAGGAATGGTGAATTATGAAGGGGAAAAAGTCTCAGAATCGAGTGGGGGGGGGCACTGAAAAAGCGCGTAATTTCGGCACTTTTGAGCCTCGTCCTGGTGGTCGGAACGCTGTCCGCGCTCGGTGTTGATCCGTGCGGGAGCGGGTTTGGTGGGAGCCGGGTGGCGAAGGCGACAGAGGATGCAGGGTTCTATAGTTTTACGCTGGGGGCACCGGGTGCTAATGACTATCGAGTAGGCACACTTACTGTTCAGAAGCCGGAAGATAGTACACCAACGACGACGACAATTACATTTGAGCCATGGGGACATGCTGACAGATTACCGTTCGATTGGACACGTCCGACAACCGGTGTTTACCTGACAGAGGATGTAACAGTAAGCGGTTGGTCATCGCCCATTTTGTTGCCTGGACACGAATATCTAGGTAATGTCATGAATCTCTGCCTGAATGGACATACGATTACTCTGACATCCGGAAATATCGATTTGAATGAGGGAACACTGAATCTGTTTGAGGATCCTTCTAATAGGAATAACCCGGGAATGATAACTATAACAGGGACTGGTTTAAATCACTCTATTATTAAAGTTTCACATAGATCCGGTTCCAGAAGCCCCGGAACATTCAATATGTACGGCGGAAAACTATGTGGTAACACTCATGCCAGCAATGGGGGTGGGGTATTAGTTGATGGTGATGAATGCGTCTTTAACATGTATGGTGGTTCCATAGAGAATAATTATGCACTTTACTCTGGAGGAGGCGTTGATCTTTCATCCTATTCTTGTTATTTCAACATGTATGGCGGGAAGATATCGGGAAATACATTGAATAATGGTAATGGTTCAGGAGGAGGCGGTGTTGCCGTAGGCAGTAGTTCATGTTTCACTATGTATGGCGGAACAATCACCGGGAATTATGCGAGTGCGCAAAGTAGCGGTGTAAGCACACATTACGGTGGCGGGGTTTATAGCAGTTTGGGAGGAACGACGAGAATATATGGCGGAGTTATAGAGAATAATTACTTGTATGATAATGGAAGAACCACCACTCACATTCCAGATGTTAATCTTCCGAACGGAAAGCCATTTGAGGTTAAGGGAGCGCCTGTAATCGGAGATGTGTATTTAGGGTACGATGACTATAATCCCTCTGAGTTGCAATCCATGATAAAGGTTGTCGACACACTGCAGAACGGCGCAAGTATCGGTGTCAGTGTGAGGGGAAACCTTGAAGATAACAATCCCAGAAAAATAACGAATACAGCAGCAGGTTCACTTACATACAATGATCCTTCCTTTTTCCATGCGTACGGTAATCAAAATAATGCTGTTGTGAAAAATACGAGTGATAACCAGTTGTATCTTGTATCCGGAATCAAACCGACAATCTCCGGTCTGTCTGCGGATGCATCTGTTACGAGAGGAGAGTCAGCGACACTTTCTCTGACAGCAACAAAGGCAAACGACGGAGATGCATTATCGTATCAATGGTATTCATCTGCATCAAATACCAATACAGGTGGTTCTCCGATATCGGGGGCGACGACACCGTCCCTGTCCGTTCCTGATACGCAGACGATAGGAGATAAATATTACTATTGTGTTGTCTCGGAAACCAGAACCGGATTTTCAGCCGCGTCTGTTTCATCAAATCCAATTAAGGTTACAGTCACGGAACCGGATCCACCGGCGCCGCAGCCTGTTCCACCGACAAACAACACACCATCTAATCCATCGTTGCCATCACAATCATACGGTTCGACGCCATCGCAGCCACAGCCGAGTCTTGGGAATGGATTATCCGGCTGGAGTGAGATCGGCAACGCTATAACGAATATTCCGGACGGTGGCAGTCTCGATATCGACATGAACGGAACGATCACACTACCGGCGATTGCTATCAGCTCCATTCAGGGCAGAGATATTAACCTCGTTCTCAATATGGGCGGAGGCATTAAATGGACAATCAATGGCAATGATTTATCAGGTATATCCGGAGATGTATATTTGGGAGTATATCTTGGTACATCAGGAATTCCTGTAGAGATCATAAATAAATTAACCGGAGAGAGGGAGAAGATAAATCTGATGCTCTCCCGTGACGGCGGACCGGGGTTCCGCGCGACACTTACGATTCCGTTGAAGCCAGCATGGGCCGGACAGGTTGCCAACCTTTTTAATTATAACAAGGTAACTGAAAATATGGATTTCGTTTCGAGCGGAACGATCAACCCGGACGGCAGCGCAGATCTCGTAATAGGTGATAAACAGCCACCTGCCGATGATGCTTCCTCCGTAGGCACAGCACCATCAGTAAAGTCGGCACCGTCCGCAGTCACAGTGCCATCTGTTTCCGAACTGCTGAAGCTCGCAGCTGCAGACGGATCCGGCCAGGCAAGTTCGTTCTACACCATTGTCATAGACGATCATTCATTAGATCCGAATGCTAAACCTGAGCCGACTGCGACACCGGCCGTAACACCTGAACCGACCGTGGATCCGACACCGGAACCGGCACAGGAACTCACGCTCAGTGCCACCTCAAAACAGGGCAAAATCACCCTGTCATGGAACGAGCAGACCGAAGCATCAAGATACAGGATCTACCAGTTGATCGATGGCAGGAAATTGTTACTGAAAACCATTGATAATAAAAAATCGCAAACCAATTCATTAACCATAGCAAAGGCTTTTTATGCCGTTAAAAAGAAAAAGAAAACTACCTATCATCGCAAAAAAACTGAAGGTCGGAAAAGAATACACCTTCATCATCCGTGCATGTATAAACAACAGTTGGACGAGAATCACTGATGCTTCAACGGCGACAGTGAAAGTAAAAAAGCATTAAAACTGCGACCAGGAGGGACATAGAACATGAAAACAACGAAAAAACGCATATTAGCTACATGGATGGCAGTGGTTGTGGCAGCCGGGGCAACATATGTATCACCTGCGGATTTATCAGCCAAGGCGACTGCACCGAAATTTGATCAGGCGCAGTACGATGTCTGGCAGTCCGAGGGGATCGTATGCAAGGTCAAGGCAGCGAAAGGGACCATCGTCAGTACAAAATGGAGCATCTCGGGGATCAATGCATCGATCGCCACAAAAACTAAAAAGCAGGCTGTCGTTGTCGGAAAGTACATCGGCACGGCAAACCTCTCGGCCAAAGTTACATATAAGGTTAAGAAAAAGAAAAAGACAAAAAAACTGAGCGCCCGTATCGTAATCCAGCCGTCCGTCGCACAGCCTATAACGCGCGAGAGTCAGGAGCTCGGTCTCACGGTTGACAACGCCCGCGACATCGGTGGCTACAAAACCAAGGACGGATGGACGATCAAACGAGGTCTCTTGCTTCGGACAGCGCAACTGAACAATGCAACCGCAGATGATATAGCAAAACTGAAGGCGTTAAACCTCGGGACCGTATATGATCTGAGGACGGAATCGGAGCTGAGTGAGCCCGGTACGGCGGATATACTGCCCGAGGGTGCGACGACGGTATCGATACCTGTTGAGATGCGAAAATACTATAAAGATCCGGAGAAAAAAACCTTCCCCGATGATGTCTATGTGAAGCTGTTAAAGGACGAGGAGGTTTTGGAATCCTTCAGCACCTTTTTCAAAGGACTTGTCAAAAACTACGGGAAAAAGGCATCGCTCTGGCATTGCAGCTACGGCAAAAACCGGACCGGCCTGCTCGCGGCGATACTCCTAGCTGTTTTGAATGTTGACAGGGCTACGATCCGCAGGGATTTCTGTCTGACTGATGATTTTGTGGAGAGTTCTACTATGTTGAATCCTGATGATATAGACCGCGCGCTCGATTACATGGATCAGACGAGCGGTTCGGCGGATGCATTTGTACGTGATAAAATGGGACTCAGCACGGATGACATTTTCACTCTGCGCGTGTACTACCGCGAACGCGAGACCACATCGTTGGCTCACGCTACCGCATGGTTAGAGGCTGCTCATCCGTTGAATGACGCCGATCAGGCCATCCTCGTAAACGGTATAGGTGGAACGAATGCTGATTTTGGGCTCTACGAGAGACAGAACGGTGAGTGGAAGGAGATCTTCACGACCTATGCCTATATCGGGCGTACGGGATTTTTCCCCGCGGAGAACAAAATGGAGGGCGACGGCGCTACTCCGGAGGGTATATATCATTTTACTCATGCATTCGGTATCAAGGATGATCCGGGCTGTACGGCGTTCCCGTATCTCAAGGTAACGGATGATGATTACTGGTGTGGCATATCCGGCACTCCTTTTTACAATCAGCCTGTCAAATTGTCAGAGCACCCTGAGTTAGGATTAGACGGAGATAACTCCGAGCATATAATAGACTATGATTTAGCATATGATTATGCGATGAACATCAGCTGGAACGAGGACGGGACGGCGGATCGCGGCTCTGCGATATTCCTGCACTGCTTCCGATACCGTCACTGGACGGGCGGCTGTGTAGCGATACCTGAGGAATACATGGTTCAGGTTTTGAAACGCGTGAAAAAGGATTGCCAGATCGTCATGGGTTCGGATTTGGTGTAGATATGTTTTGCCGGGTAACAGGAAAGGAGCTGCATGGTATATGATAATGCACCTAATCTGAAGGAATTAGATTACAAAAGCACAGGAGGAGTCGATTGAATAAACCTGAGATAAAAAATATCATATTTGATGTCGGCGACGTGCTGATCGATTTCCGATACGAGGACTATATGCGCGACCTCGGTTTTTCCGAGGATGTTATTCGCCTGTTTGTCGAGAACATGATCATATCCGATCACTGGGGTAAATTAGACAAGGGTGAATTGGATGAGGATGGGGCAGCGGAGCACTTTTCGAAAATCATCCCGGGACATGACAGGGAGATACAGCTATTCTGGGAACATATCGCGGATATCGTGGAGGAGTACCCTGAGGCATGCCCGCTGATCACGGATTTGAAAAAGTCCGGCTATTCAGTTTACCTGCTGTCAAATTATCCGCCTAAGCTTGCCGATATGCACTGGCGAGTGTTTACATTTTTGGATCAGTTAGACGGAATGATTATTTCCGGTCGCGAGCACATAACCAAACCGGATCCGGCAATATATGAATTGCTGGTGTCCCGTTACGGGCTGAAAAAGGAGGAGTGCCTGTTTATTGATGACCGTGAGATCAACATAGAGGCAGCGGCGGCGCTCGGAATGGATACCATTCTTTTTACCGGGTATGATGACCTGCGATCGGAACTAAATGAGAAGGGGATTCTCTAAAGATAGTAATGTCTGATCGTAGATCTTCATCTGATATCGAATGCCCGGTCGAAATATCTGGTGTCGGTCTTTTTGCTCTCTTGTGTTATACACTTTACCCATCAACAAATAACTCATCTCCGCTAATGCTATTCTGAAATACAGAGGAGTACTTATTCTGCTTGAGACCATTCGCGGATACAAGCGTGATATGAAGGGATTTTTTTGAGCCGGTTTCCTTAGCAAAACGGTTAATGCGGTTTTGGAGCTTTTTATACTCATCCGACGTTGTGACATACGCATCGGATGAGTATTTCATTTCACACAGGTTTACCACGCCGTCCCTGCGGTCAATGACCAAGTCGATCTGGGCACCTAATTCATTACCATTGCTTCTCCATGCGTATTCCTGTGTCTCCACACCGGCAATTCGCAGGGCAGATTTGATCTGGGGAACATGGTTCAGACACACGATTTCAAATGCATGACCTCGCCAACTGTTGTAGGCCGGTGAGCCGTGGTAGCTTGTCCAGGAGGTCAGTCCATTTCCGGCTATGAACCGGAGGCTGAACAAAATAAACGGATCGATCAGCTGATAGATCATATTCCTTGTCTTGTTCATTGAATTGGCAGATTTTCTGATAAATCCACATTGTTCCAATTCCAATAGATTTTTGGTCAACAACGCTCCGCTTTCCAACCCTGCTTTTTTTGCTATTTCATTTCGTGTCATGCCGGATTGTTTTTCAGAGAGCGCGGCGATGATTGACAAATGGTTTTCCGGCTTTTTATATAGGGCATAAAACAGGTTGTGATATTCGTTATGTAGCTCGCCATGGGGTCGGAAACATAGTTCGTCGATGTTCTGCGCGAGGCTGAACCGGGAATCCAGCATGTTCAGGTAGTAGGGGACACCGCCGAATACCATGTAGCTCTCGATGATTTGGTCTCTTGGCATGGAAATATCGTTGTATTCTAATAACTCCTCGCAGTCCTTCAAATTGAACGGTGCCAAGTGAATTTGCCTCGTGACGCGGTTATGAAAGCCTTTTTTCCCTTGCAAGATGTTTTCGATGATCCAAGTGGTGGCCGAGCCACAAATGATCAGAACCATATCATCGCGTGCCGATGCCCATGTATTCCAAAAATGTTCCAGGGCTGATTTAAAATCCGATCGAGGTGTGTCCATCCAGGGTATCTCATCCAAAAAAACAATGATACGATCGAAGATAGATTCTCTGTAAACATCCGGTTTCGACATCAGCGCTTTCAGTCGGGCAAAGGCCTCGTACCAGTCTTTAGGAGCACGTTTGTTCTCATCGCCGTATTCGACAAGGTTTGCAGAAAAAGCCTTGAGCTGTCCAGCCATATTCTCGTTCGTTACGCCACTTGCGTAGAAGGAAAAACGGTTATTGAAATATTCCCGTATCAGGTATGTCTTCCCGATTCGCCGTCTCCCATATATGGCAATGAATTCAGGTCGTTTAGACTTGAGACATTGAGTGATAATATCCTTTTCACGGGTTCTTCCGATTATTCTCATGATAATCCTCCATTTGATATCTGATTGTTTATGCGTGCCACTACATGCCTGCCATATTATCGAAAGAGCGATTTTATAGGACAGTCTCTTGGAAAAAATCGGATGTGCAATTTCGACAAAAGCGGGATATAATATGCCACAACTCATCAAAAATATATACTTATGGCAGGTTATAAACGGTTTTTGCCACATAATCTGCCATAAGCTGATTTTAGCACATCAAATGGATTCTGTCAATGGCCTTGTACAAGGATTAATATCCTGTTGTTTTTTCGGCAGGGGCAAAAAAACGGATTTTTCGCTTGCATTTTACCTCGGGATGTGTTATTCTCATATTTGTAACGAAGGAGAATGTATCCGCCTATGGAAACAATCAGCGTTTCCTGATCAGACCGGCGATACGACTCAATAGGTATAAGGAGGATATTGACATGGCTTATGTAATTTCTGACGCATGCATCAGCTGCGGAACATGTGCAGGCGAGTGCCCGGCAGGAGCTATCTCTCAGGGCGATTCTCAGTACGAGATCGATCCGGATACCTGCCTGGATTGCGGTTCTTGCGAGGCAGTTTGCCCGACAGGTGCCATCTCTCAGGGATGACACGCAGATAACGCGCACAAACAAAATGCCATCCATATTTCAAGTACACTTGAGTATATGGATGGCTTTTAGTTTATCAGGATATAATGTAATCTCTCGGAAAAGCGTTTCACACGGCAATTCCTGTGTGAGGGAACGTTTTGACCGCTTCCTGTAAAAACAATCTGAGGTAATCAGCGATGGAGCAAAACGAACGATATAAAACGAGAATGCGCTTTACAAAAACCGGTTCCGTGCGTTTCGTAGGACATTTGGACCTGATGCGTTTTTTTCAAAAGGCAATTCGCAGAGCCGGTTTGAATGTAGCATATTCCAAGGGCTATTCACCGCATCAGCTGATGGGGTTTGCCTCGCCTCTCAGTGTTGGGGCAACGACGGACGGCGACCATATCGATGTCGAGTTCGAGCCTACGGATGAGCCGCCTGAGGCGTTGATGGAACGATTGAATACCTGCATGACCGATGAGGTGTTTGTCACAGCAATATGGCGAATGCCTGATGGTTTCAAAAATTCAATGTCGATGTTGGAATCTGCAGCCTATATGGTTACGGCGAAATCCTCCGGGTCATTTCCGGAAAACTACCGGGAGCGCTTCGAGGAATTTTTGCGACAGGACTCAATAATCGTATTGAAAAAGACGAAAAAGTCGGAACGTGAGATTGACCTGAAACCGGCAATAATGGCGCATGCATATGATTTGGAGTCTTTTGAAACGCAAATCGGTGAAAAACTGCCGGAACTGCATCCTGTCTACACGGGTGACAACATCTTCATGAAGCTGCCGGCGTCATCCGATAATACAGTCAAGCCGGAGCAGGTAATGGAAGCCTTTTTCTCATATTGCAATTTTGAACCGGAGCCATGGTCATATCAGATCCATAGGTGCCAGCAATGGTTTACGGATCGGAAACCGTCCGAAGTTACGAGCGAAACGAAGTAGCGAGGAATACGGTTCTCGATGCGACAGTCCACCGGACTGTCGCCCTGAGAGCTATGGCTTCGGCAACCGGATGGGTTCAGTCGGATAAACATGCATGTTTCGAGGAGGTATGTCAATGAATATGCCGCAGGGAGCACGTCAGATCATAGAGACTCTCGAAAACCACGGGTACGAAGCGTACATCGTGGGCGGTTGTGTTCGTGATATGCTCCTGAATGATTTGCATCGAAATTCGGGTTTACCGGAGAGAATTCCCGGAGACTGGGATATCACGACCTCGGCAAAACCTGAGGAGGTTAAAAAGCTGTTCAGGAGGACAGTTGACACAGGCATTCAGCATGGAACGGTAACAGTACTGATGCGGGACGGTCAGTATGAGGTTACGACTTACAGGCTTGACGGAAATTATGAGGATCATCGTCATCCGGATGAGGTTGTGTTTACACCGGAATTGAGTGAGGATCTGAAAAGACGTGATTTCACGATAAATGCCATGGCGTACAGTGAACGAGATGGTCTGATAGATCTGTTTGGCGGAGAGCAGGATTTAGAGGACGGGATTATCCGGTGTGTCGGCAATCCCATGGAGCGGTTTAATGAGGATGCCCTGCGGATGCTGCGGGGAATCCGTTTTGCAGGCCAGTTGGGTTTCTCAATAGAAAGAGAAACATTTGATGCGATAAAAAGTCTGGCATCGACCATAGTTCATGTCAGTGCTGAGAGAATCAGAGTTGAGCTGACAAAACTGTTGATATCTGATTCGTGGCCGGTATCAGCGGAAGGACAGCGCATCGTGAGAGATGCGGTAATCCGGCAACCGGTCGGAGCAGAGGAGCTCTCTATAGGACCCGGTAAACTGAGACTGGCATATGAGGCAGGATTGACGCCTTACTTTTTGCCGGAATTTGATGAGATGATGAAATGCGAACAGAACAATCCTCATCACTGCTATAATGTGGGAGACCATACCCTGAGCGTAATCGGGGAGGTCAACCGGGTGATTTCGGAACTGACATCAGATAGTTCGAAAGCAGAGAGCGGGTCATCGGGTTCAATCGATAAAAAAACCCATATCGCTCTGGCGTTTGCGGCTCTGTTGCACGACGTAGCAAAGCCGGTATGCCGGACAACTGACTCAGCCGGAATCGACCATTATCACGGGCATGATGTTCGCGGCGAGGAGATGGCGGGCGAGATACTGCGTCGTCTGAAATTTGATAACGACACGATAGCATTGGTAAAATGCCTGGTGAGGAACCATGACGTCAGGTATACCTATTGCGTGGAGCAGGACAATCCGGTGAAAGGAATGCGTGCCATGCGCCGTCTGACCGGACGTGTCGGGCGGGATCGCATGCCCCTGCTTTTTCTATTGCAAAGGGCTGATATATATGCACAGAGTGATTATAAAAAGCAGGAGAAATATGAGACCCTCGCAGCCGGTGAAAAGTGTTTTCAGGCAATCTGCGAGGCTGAGGACGCGGTTACGATTTCCGAACTCGCCATCTCCGGGCGTGACCTGATAGACGAGTTCGGATATGAGCCGGGACCTGCGATAGGCGCTGAGTTGAAACGACTGCTTGAGCTTGTGCTGGATGATCCGTCACTCAACACGCGGGAGAAATTGTTTTCACTTGTAGACAAAAATGCTGTAAATCAGAAATAAAAACCGGCAGGCATGTATCCTGTCGGTTTTTCGTTTGCCTTAGGCTATTAAATTATGATGGTTACAGAGGTATGTTTCCGTGCTTTTTATTCACATGCTCCAGCGAACGTTTGCCTCTGCAGATAAGCAGATCGGCATAGATGCGCTCACGCGTTGCCTCAGGTCTGATGACCTCATCTACATAACCGTGCATCACGGCAACATGCGGATTCATGAATTTCTCATTGTACTCATCTATTTTTCCCTGACGGAATGCTGCTCGCTCATCAGGGGATAAATCCTTCATCTGTTTTCCGTAGAGAATATCAGCTGCGCCCTCAGCGCCCATGATCGCGATCTCGGCTGTTGGCCAAGCGTAGACGAAATCTGCGCGGAGATGCTTGGAACTCATTGCGATATATGCGCCGCCGTATGCTTTGCGCAGGATGACATTGATCTTGATCGTGGTAGCCTCGGAGTAGGCGTAGAGGACCTTGGCACCGTGCCTGATGATGCCTTTGTACTCCTGATCTTTGCCCGGCATGAATCCGGGAACATCGGTGAGAGTGATGATCGGGATGTCGTAGGAATCACAGTAGCGGATAAATCTTGCGATCTTGTCCGAGGAATCACAGTCCAAAACTCCTGCCAGGTATTTCGGCTGGTCAGAGACAATGCCGATCGTGATTCCTTTGATCTTCGCAAAACCGATAACGACGTTTTTCGCGAATTCCTCGTGAACCTCGATGAAGGAATCCTTGTCAACGATCCCGTATATAACATCGTGGATGTCATAGCTCTGGTTGCTGTGCTCGGGCAATATATGAGCCAGGTTCTCGTTGAATTCAACATTGTCGGTATAGCGTACGGGATCCTCGTATGGGCCGGCTGCGCTTTTTCCGTCGTAACACGGCGGGATGGTTCCGATCAGCTGGCGCACTGCCGCAAAACAGGTTTTTTCGTCAGGCATGTGGAAATGCGCGACACCGCTGGTCTGCGCGTGGACATTGGCTCCGCCTAATTCGTCAGCGCCGATCTCCTCGTTGGTAACGCTTTTTATGACCTTTGGACCTGTAACAAACATTTGTGATATATCATCGATCACGAAGATAAAGTCCGTGATCCCCGGAGAATAAACCGCTCCGCCCGCACAGTTTCCGGCAATGATCGAGATCTGCGGTATGTATCCGGAGGCCATTGTGTTGTAGTAGAATATTTCGCCGTAGCCGGCCATCGCGTTGATTCCCTCCTGGATCCTCGCACCGCCGGAGTCATTGATCCCGATAACCGGGCAGCGGTTTTCGATGGCAAGCTTTATCGTGTTCGCGATTTTGAATCCGTGCTGTTTGCCGAGCGTACCACCGATCACGGTGAAATCCTCCGCAAAAATCATGACTCTCTGTCCGTTGATGGTTCCGTAACCGGTTATGACGCCATCGTAGGGGAACTGTCCCTTTTTAATGTTGAACGCGTCCTCCAGGTTCGTGATCCCGGAGCCGATCTCGCGGAACGAATCCTGGTCGAGCACCATGCAGATGCGTTCAAGCGCGTGAAGTTTGCCGAGTTTGTGCTGTTTTTCCATATTGTATTCCATAAATATATCCTCCTGATTGGGGTTGATGATATAACATTTTCAATTATAACAATTTGCCCCCGGATTGTCAATTCCGCGAATTCTATAAAAATGAACAAAAAACTTGCGTAATGTGGCTTTTTGTGGTAAAATTATCAAAGTACATCAAAATGTATAGGAGGTAGAGGCACATGGAAGAGTTTTTGTCAGATGACGACCTGAACAATCTCCTGGAGGGCGATCCGGACGCATTGGCCGGGGAACTGGAAATTGAGGGGATGGACGAGGCTATGGAAATGAGTGCGTCCAACCGCCGTTATGAGGAGATTATCAAGAAACATAGCGATGGCAAGTGAGAAGCGTAAAAAGGATAAAGGGAGAAAAGACGTCAGCCCCGTTGTGAAATTTTTTTTCACGATAGGGGTGCTGGCGGTTCTTTTATTTATCGGGGTATTTCTATATGACCGGATTTACAACAATCCGATGAATGTAGTTGACGAATATATAGACGCATTTATGGCAAAAAGCCCGTCACGGATCTTCCGTACGATGGATCTCAAAATGACCAATTTCATCACTCCGGACAACCTCGATACGCTGCTTGAGGAACGGGCGAATTATCATGAAATAACCTCGTACAGTCTCGTTCGTGAGCATGTTGATAACGGTGACGAGCGGCGTTACAAAATCAGTTACATGGTTGGACGGCAGGAAAGTCCTTTTTCCCAGGAACTCATACTGAAAAAGTCTGACGAGAAAAAGCTTTTTATCCTGGATAATTGGTACATCGACAGTTCGGATCTGGTGGGACACGGGATTTCAATACGGGTTCCGACCGGCGCCAGGATCACGGTTGACGGACGAAAACTCGGTGAGGGGAGTGTCAGGACCCCGGATGCTGCGGTTGCAGATAATGTTGCCGGTGACGAAAACCTTGTAAAACAGAGCGGGACAACTCAGGATTATGAAATCGGTGACATGTTTGTCGGGAAGCATGAGTTTGAGGTTACGCTTGATGGATTTCAGCCGTTCAGCGATACTTTTGAGATTGAGCCTCAGGAGTATTATTACGAGCCGGTATTTACGGTAACACCTTCACAGATGACTCCGGATGAGGAGAGCCGGAAGGTTGCGGAGAACCTCGCCCAGAGGATGGTTACGCTTCTGTATCAGGATTTGGCGGAACGCCGGTCGTTTGATTATTTCGCGTCAGAGGTTGCGGTCGAGATGTCGACGCAGACTGCCCTGCGGAAAAAGTATGATGAATTACGTAAAAAACACATTGACTCAGAAACCCATTTGATGTATGTGGAGTTTGATTCTTTTTCATCCGATGTATCATCGACATTATCCGAGGACAGTTGCTATGCCGTGCGCGTAGATACAACGATCCGTTACACTGCCCATTCAACTGTGGTGATCGATGATGAGCCCGAGCTGAAATCGGCGAGCGGCAGTCTGAAACTGAAAACGGTTTTCCACTACAGCGACGGTCAGTGGTGGCTGTACGATTCGGATGCGTTTGACAAATTTATCCATTACGAAAAATCATAGCATCCTGTCGGAGATGGATACGTCTGATTTCGGACGCATTTGCCGGCTGAAAAATCATAGTAGCATTTATGATAAAAAGTTTGTGTTTTGCATGAAAATGTGGTAAACTAGTACAGTGGTTTTCAAATTTCCGGACTTTTTACGAAGAACTGCAAACAGTCTCTGCGGAGAGGAACAGGAGCGGACAATGAGTGGATTTTGCAGCAGATATACGCATCGGGGCAGACGGCTTACGTTGGCAGTCGTCCTTGTGCTGTCTATCGTTTTGCTGACCGCCTGTGGCGAGAAAAAAACTACGCCAACCGCAGAACCCAACAGCGAGGTTAACTATGACAGGGGAGCTGACCTGACGGGAGTAGTCAGGACTATTGATACAGCGAACGGAGTCGTGACTTTTTACAATCCTGTTTTGGACGCCGATGAAACCTTTTTATACAACAGCGCTACCTCCATACAGTCAGTAAATTCCGAAGAGATGGTCATGGAGGAGGTAAGCGAGGGTGAGGTTTACGACCTCTATTTAGACCAGCCCGGTGGAAATCTGTCGATGATGCGGGCAAAGTCGGATGTTGTCGAGGAAACAGATGCGCGGGTAATTGTGGATCCGGACAGAGGGATGCTCACGATAGACGGCGCCACGTACAGCTATTCGAACGCCATGGTTGCGCTGTCGGACGGAAAAGCGATCGATCCGATGGAGGTAACCTCGATGGACCGGGTTACATTTCGCGGTGCGCAGGGCAGGGCGTATTCCCTGATCGTGACACAGGGGCACGGCTATATCGAGCCGACGGAATATGCGGATTTTATCGGTGGCACGTTGACTGTGCAGGGCGAGGCTATCCTGCCGGTAACAGAGGGGATGCTGCTCACGGTGCCGGAGGGGCGCCAGACGATATATATGCGTAATGGTGATCTGGAATCACAGGCGGTTGCCAGCGTGACGAGAAACCAGGTTGCGCAGATCAACATGAAGGACTCAATGACGCAACGGCCGAACACCGCGCGTGTCACATTCCATATACATCCCGAGGGCGCAGAGGTTTATGTAAACGGAACCATGGTGGATGCGACAAAACCGGTTCCCATGTATTACGGCGTGCATTCCCTGCGAGTGGTCCTCGAGGGGTATAACACATATCAGGGCACAATGCAGATACGTGATCCGGAGCCCGTAATACGGATCGATCTTGCCGAGGAGGTGGCGAAGGTCGAGGACAGTGATTCCGACACAGAATCCGATTCCGATACGAGTACCCCCGATCCCGCGAGATCAGAGGTCATGGATGATGACGGAACGACGCAGACTCCGTCGAGTGTCGATTATGATGTGGATCATAAAATAACAGTCAGCGCGCCTGACGGCGCATCGGTATACATAAACGGTTCCTTCAAGGGCGTAGCCCCGTGTGAGTTTACCAAGTGTCTCGGAGAGGTTACGATCACGCTGCAGAAGGAGGGCTATGAAACGAAAAGCTACAGCATGGATATAATTGATGACAGTGAGGATACAACAATCAGTTTCCCTGATTTAAAGGCAAACGGGTAATTGATTTGAGGAAAAAACGGACAGATCGTAAACAATGAAACTAAAACAGTGCATAAATACTTTTTCACACAACATTATCTAAGGAGGTAGAAAAATGGATTACAAGGAGATGTATCAGTCGTGGCTTGATAACCCGTATTTTGATGACGCGACGAAGGACGAACTACGCGCTATCGCGGACGATGACGCAGAGATCAAGGATCGTTTCTACGCCGATCTTGAGTTCGGAACCGCAGGTCTGCGCGGAGTTATCGGCGCCGGCACAAACCGCATGAACATGTACACGGTTCGCAAGGCAACACAGGGGCTCGCGAATTACATCATCAAACAAAACGGACAGAGCAGGGGAGTGGCGATCGCGTTTGATTCGCGCCGCATGTCTCCGGAATTTGCCGATGAAGCAGCCTGCTGTCTGGCGGCTAACGGGATCAAGGCCTATGTTTTCGAGTCGCTGCGCCCGACGCCGGAACTCTCATTTGCGGTACGCGAGTTGAAATGCATCTCCGGAATCAATATAACGGCGAGCCACAATCCGCCGGAATATAACGGCTACAAAGTTTACTGGGAGGACGGGGCGCAAATCACTCCGCCCCATGACAAGGGCATCATGGATGAGGTCAAGGCAGTGACGGATTATGCCACGGTCAAAACAACAACTGTCGAGGATGCGAAGTCAAAGGGGCTTTATGAGAAAATAGGCGCGAACATCGATGATCCGTATATCGAAGCTCTCAAGAAAAACATTCTCCATCCCGAGGCTATCGAGGCGACTGCAAAGGATTTGACCATAGTCTATACTCCGCTTCACGGAACCGGAAATCTCCCTGTTCGCCGTGTGCTGAAGGAGCTTGGTTTTGAAAAAGTATTTGTCGTGCCCGAGCAGGAATTGCCGGACGGTGAATTCCCGACGGTCAGCTATCCGAATCCTGAGGCTGCGGAGGCTTTTGAGCTGGCATTAAAATTAGCAAAGGAAAAGAATGCCGATCTGGTTCTTGCGACTGATCCCGATGCGGACAGGCTCGGAGTATACGTGAAGGACAGCGCAGGTGAGTATCACTGTCTGACCGGCAATATGTCAGGCAGCCTTCTTGCCGACTACGAGATAGGGCAGAAACAGGCCGTGAACGGATCATTGCCGGAGGACGGTGAGATGATCAAAACGATAGTCACAACAAACCTCGTTGACTCTATCGCAAAATATTACGGAATCAAGGTGACGGAGTGCCTGACCGGTTTCAAATGGATCGGTAAGGAAATCCTTCGCATGGAGACGAGCGGAAAGGGGCAGTATCTGTTCGGTTTTGAGGAGAGTTACGGTTGCCTCATCGGCACGCATGCCCGCGACAAGGACGGCATCGTAGCGTCGATGGCACTCTGCGAGGCGGCTGCTTTTTATAAAACACAGGGCAAAACCCTCTGGGATGCAATGCAGGATATGTATAAAAAGTACGGCTATTACTACGATAATGTAATCGCCATCACACACAAGGGGATCGAGGGATTGGCAAAGATCAAATCAATCATGGATACCCTGCGCGCAAATCCGCCGAAGGCCTTCGGTGAATTCAAGGTTTTGGTAACGCGCGATTATCAGGAGGATGTGATCGTTGATTTAGCGACCGGAGAGAAACGCCCCACCGGCATTCCGAAATCCAATGTTCTTTATTACGAGATGGAGGACGACGCATGGCTCGCTGTCCGTCCGTCCGGCACCGAGCCGAAGATCAAGCTTTACTATGGGGTGGTCGGCAGCGATATGGAGGACGCTCGTGCCAAATCCGAAGCGCTCGGTGAGCAGGTGAAGGCAATGTTAGATACGCTGTAGTATTAGAGAACTGAAAACCCGGTCACGGGATATATGATAAACGGCAGCGTCAGACATATCGGATTATGACGGATGCCGGAATACGACTAAAGCGGAGGGAACCAAATGGAAGAATTACTGAACGGCTGGGCTAACGATGCCCTGATACGCGAGTTGAGCGAGGGCGTGATCAATGCACCGCAGGACCTGCTCGGCTGTCACGAGTTTAAGGAGAAAAAGGCGCAGATCTTTACGACATATCGTCCGTGCGCATGGCATGTATGGCTGATAAACGGCGAGGGCGAAGAGATCGGTGAAATGATACGTCTCGCCGGTATAGAGGATCTGTTCGGCTTTGCCATCACCAAGAAAAAGGATTATCTGAAAAAGTATCGTTTCCGCGTGCAGTACGGCGACGATGATTTTGTTGAGATCGAGGATCCGTACAGATTTCCGAAACAGATAACGGATTTTGACTGCTATGTATTCGGCGAGGGCAAACATCACCGGATCTTTGACAAGCTCGGCGCGCACATGGAGACAATTGACGGAGTCGAGGGCACTCATTTTGCAGTATGGGCGCCGGATGCCCGCGCAGTCAGCGTGGTCGGTGAATTCAATATGTGGGATGAGCGGCTTCATCACATGGAGCTTCACGGTGAGAGCGGGATTTTTGAGCTTTTTGTACCGGGAGCATGGGAGGGCGCCGTATATAAATACGAGATAGTTTCGCGCCTCGGTGAGAGACTTTTTAAAACCGATCCGTATGGGAATTACTGTGAAATGCGACCCGGAAACGCGTCCCGCATCACGCGGCTTGACAACTACAAATGGACTGACGCGAATTATCTGAAAAAACGTGATTCCAAAACGCGTGAGGAACGTGAACGTGAGCCGATGTCAATTTACGAGGCGCATCTCGGTTCATGGAAGAAAAAGATCGAGGACGATGACGACGGGGCATATAACTACCGCGAATTAGCGGACATGTTGGGAGATTATCTCGTTGACATGGGTTATACGCACATTGAGCTTATGGGCATCGCGGAGTATCCGTTTGACGGCTCGTGGGGATATCAGGTCGGATGTTATTACGCTCCGACCAGCCGTTACGGTGCACCGTCGGATTTTATGTACTTTGTGGATCATATGCACAAACGCGGGATCCAGGTTATACTTGACTGGGTGCCGGCACATTTCCCACGTGACGAGCATTGCCTCGGGAAATTCGACGGGCTGGCGCTCTACGAGCATCCGGACCCACGCAAGGGTGAGCATCCGGACTGGGGAACCTACATTTTTGACTATGGGCGTAAGGGGGTTAAAAACTTCCTCGTAGCCAACGCAATGTTCTGGGTGGAGAAATTCCATATTGACGGACTTCGCGTGGACGCCGTGGCATCGATGCTTTATCTCGATTACGGAAAACGAGACGGTGAGTGGATCGCAAACAAGGACGGCGGCAATGAGAATTACGACGCTGTTGAATTCCTGCAGGAGCTGAACACCCTGATGGACGAGGAACATCCCGGCGCTTACATCATCGCCGAGGAGTCAACGGCATGGGCTGGTGTTACGGGACCGATCCGGAAAAAGAGCATGAATCTCGGATTCTCATTCAAATGGAACATGGGCTGGATGAATGATTTCCTCGAGTATATCAAGCTTGACCCGTATTTTAAACAGTTCCATCATGACCAGCTCTGTTTTTCAATTATGTACTATCAGTCAGAGCGTTATATTCTCGTGCTTTCTCATGATGAGGTGGTGCATGGAAAATGCTCGATGTTTAATAAAATGCCCGGACTCGAGGGTGACAAATTCGCATGTCTGCGCGCGTCGTACGGATATATGTACGGACATCCCGGGAAAAAGCTTCTTTTCATGGGACAGGAGTTTGCGCAGCGTCGCGAGTGGGCGGAATTCCGCAGCCTTGACTGGTTCCTGCTGGAGGATGAGCGCCATAAAAAGATGCAGGACTATGTCCGTGAACTGAACAAACTGTACACCACGCATGATGCATTGTATTTCAACGATTATGACGTAATGGGATTTGAGTGGATGGATTGCGCGCGTCCGCAGACGAGCACGATATCATTTATCCGACGCGGAAAAACAGCTAAAAAACAGTTGTTATTTGTTGTCAATTTCACTCCGGTTGCACATACGAAATACCGTTGCAAGGCGCCGTGCCGTGGCAAATACAAGGAGATACTCAACTCCGACGAGGAACGTTTCGGAGGACAGGGACGTATTAATGCTGAACCGATAACTGCACAGCCTGCTATCGTCAAGGACAACGACGGAAAGGATATCGACGGTTATGAGATCGAGCTGTATTTAGCGCCGCTGACCACACTTGTACTCGAGTATGATTACAAGGAAGATCTGAAAAAATCCAAGTGACGGAGGTAGGTCGCATGAAAAAAAGTTTGCGGGTTTTGCTCTTTTTAATACTTGTTCTGGGCGGCGTGTGCTTTTTCCGTGATAAAAACAGTCTGGCAAAATCGGAAATAGTATCACTGAATATGAATCGTCCGTACCTGAATTACGATGTTGATAATGACGGGAAGGCGGATCGTATTGAGGCACGTTCCAAAAACAAAGGCAGCAATAATATCCTGCGTATCATTCTAAATAACAAGGTAATCTACAAGCACAAAGAGCCGGAGGGGGTGCCGGAGGTCAGCCTGATACGCATGAAGAAAAAGAGGACGCTGCTCTATGTGGCGCACCTCGGCGAGGATGACAGCGGACCGCGTGAAATATATCTGTTCAGAGGAAAAAAGTGGACGAGGCTGATCAACCTCAACCCGTCAAAGGATGAGTCGGTCTACGGCAGATACGCAGGAAGTCCTGATGCGACGACAGCGAGTACGCTGACGATACGTTACCAGGAGCTGAGTTATATGATAGGCGCCACGGAGTACGAGATTACATATTCGTTCAAAAGTGACAGGTTAGTTCCGCCGACAGATCCGGTGGATGTATATGTCATGAAACAGGGCAGCAGTGCTTACAAAAGAAACGCCCATCTGACAGCGAAGGAGGAAATGCCGGTTTATTCTATGGCGGCAGAGCCGGATGGTGGAGCTGCAACGGGTGCTGCTGTATCTTTCGGAGATGCAACGGTAATGATTGACAGTTTTGCGATGATCCGGCATTCGGAACGAAACAGCAATCCGGTCGGTGTGTTCGGCATGCCGGTTGCTGACAAGGGTGACGAGAGTGACGTGGTCGCAGAAACATCATCACAGATAGCCACCATCAATCCCGGTGATGACGTGATAATAAACCGGTTCATCCGTGTGAATTCGCGTCCGTGGTTTCAGGTCACGATCGGAGAAATAACCGGCTGGATCCCGGCGATGAAGGACGGAGTAGGGGATGACGGAATGGGACGCTATTTTAAGGATCTGTTGTTTTACGGGTGAGTAGGAGGATAAAAAAGCATGCTTACGATATTATCGCATGTAAAATTCCGCGCAAAGCATGTTGTTTTGATGATCATTTTTGTTCTGATATCGTCGGTCGCACAGATGATCATGCCGGCCATGATCTCGGAAATGATCAATGACGGAATTTCAAATGATAAAAAGAGCCTGATCATCATTTTAGCTATCGTAATGATCGTGCTCGCATTGCTGGCAGGCGTGATGAGCCTGATCGGGATTGCATTGGCGGCAAAGATCACGTCGACTTTTTCTGCTGATCTCCGTCGCGTGGTTTTCCACCGTGTACAGAGTTTCTCGGCAGCGGAGATTGACAAGTTCGGAACATCATCGCTGATCACACGGAGCACAACAGATGTTACGACCATTCAGAGCTTTTTATCTACCCTGCTGAAAATGGGTGTTTTGGCACCGTTAATGCTGGTCACGGGGCTGGTAATGGCCTCGGTTACAGGCGGCAAGGCGGGCCCGGTTCTGGTGGTTGCCATCCCGGTCATGATCATTGTCGTTGCTGCATTGGTCATAGGCGCCAGCCGTTATTCGGTTCGCCTGCGCACCAAAATTGATGACATAAACAAACTGTTTCTGGAAACATTGGAGGGCGTTCGTGTTATTCGCGCGTTCAATAAACAGGACACGGAGATGCGCCGGTTCAGAGAGACTAATGAGGAGTCCGCCGGGATGCTGAAAAACTCTGTTTCCGTTTCCGGCATGATGTTTCCGGTTGTCACCCTGGTTTTCGGGATTACTTCGGTAGCCGTTATGGGAGTTGGCGCATTTCATATCATCGGAGATGAGATGGATGTCGGGACATTAGTTTCAACGACGCAGTACATAGCGATGATCCTCATGTCCATCATTATGCTTTCCATGGTAGTCAGTTCGTTTCCGGATGCCTATGCCAGCATGCAGAGAATTGGTGAAGTGCTCAATACCGAGTGCTCTATCGTTGATTCCGACAAGGAGGAACCGGCACTTACCTGTCATGGAACAATTGAATTTCGAAATGTGACCTTTGCCTATCCCGGTGCGTCGGATCCGGTAGTCAAGGGTCTTTCGTTTGTTTCCGGACCCGGCGAGACCACCGCGATCATAGGTCGTACCGGTTGCGGAAAATCCAGCATTGTCAAATTGATCCCGCGTCTTTACGATACACTGTTCGGCGAGGTCAAGGTTGACGGTGTTAATGTAAAGGATTTAAAACTAAATCACCTGCGTGAACTGATTGGTTATGTTCCGCAGAAAAACGTACTTTTTTCCGGAGACATTTCCACTAACCTCAATTTCGGAGTTCCGGAGGGACGGGAGGAGGACTGGCGCGAGGCCTGCCGGATTGCATGTGCCTCGGAGTTTGTAGATAAAAAGCAGGGTACGTACCATGCCGAGATCGCCCAGGGAGGAACCAACCTCTCCGGCGGTCAGCGCCAGCGTATGGCGATTGCGCGCGCCGTTATGAAAAAGCCTGAGATTTACGTATTTGATGACAGCTTTTCCGCGCTCGACATGAAGACGGATCGTCAGTTGCGTGAAAATCTGCATGAGGCAATGGGAGACGCGACCATGATCATAGTCGCGCAGCGTGTCAGCACGATTATGGACGCCACGCGTATTATTGTACTCGAGGAGGGAGAGCCTGTGGGGATCGGAACTCACAAGGAACTCCTGAAGAGCTGTCAGCTATATCGCGAGATCGCCGAAATCCAATTGGGAAAGGAGGTGGTCGCTGATGAAATCAAAGGGAATTAAGCGGGTATTCTCCTACATGGGACGTTACAAAATACGCATGATCATCGGTTTTATTGCGGCCATCGTCAGTACTGTTTTTTCGGTTGTGGCACCGGTCATCCTGGGCAGCATCACCACGATTCTCTATGACGGTGTTATAGACGGCAAATGGATGGCAACAGATGATGTGTATTTCGAATGGGGTGACATTCAGCTCGGCAAGGTGGGAACGATATTCCTGATTGTTGTATTGCTGGGACTTATCTATGTTGTGGCATGGATTTTCGGTACTATCGCAAACTCGCTTTTCTCAAATGTGGCGGCGCGCGTGATTCAGGATTTGCGTGATGACATTGATGAGAAAATGCATAGGATCAAACTGAATTATTATGACACAAGAACCAACGGCGAGATACTTTCCGTCATTACAAATGATGTTGAGGCAATCAATCTTGCGCTCGGGAAAAATCTTTATAACGCTGTTCTCCAGCTTTTTACACTGATAGGGACGATCGTGATGATGTTCCTGGTCAATATCTGGCTGACATTGGTTGCGATTGCCATGGTTCCTGTCACGATAATCCTGTCCGGAGGTGTCCTGAAGGCCAGTGGGAAGAATTTTAAAAAGCAGCAGGATATGCTCGGTGAACTGAACGGTTATGTTGAGGAGATGTATAACGGCAAGGATGTCGTGTCATCGTTTAATTACCAGGAACGTTCCATTGAGCATTTTGAGGAGGTCAATACTAATCTGCAGGAGGTAGTCCGCAAGTCTGAGCTTGCGTCAGGATCCGTTATGCCGGTTACACAGATGGTCAACAACCTCGGATATGCAGTCAATGCGCTGATCGGCTGCCTGTTAGCATTGAACGGATCTATAACAGTCGGGAACGTGCAGTCGATGGTGCAGTACACGAAAAGTTTTAATATTCCGTTCACGCAGCTATCACTCATCGCCGGACAGTTAACTACCGCCAATGCGGCGGCGCATCGTGTTTTTGAGTTAGTGGATGCCGAGGAGGAGATACCTGATCCGGAGATGGGTAAAAAACCGCAGCAGGAAAACGGAGCTGTGGAGTTTTCACATGTGCAGTTCGGCTATGTTCCGGGACAGACACTGATGAATGATGTGAGTGTTTCCGTTAAACCGGGTCAGAAATGCGCTATCGTCGGACCGACCGGCGCGGGCAAAACTACTCTGATCAATCTCCTGATGAGGTTCTACGAAATAGGTGGGGGAACGATCACTGTGGACGGTGTTGATACGAAACAGATGACGCGCCATGAACTCCGCCGGCATTTCGGTATGGTGTTGCAGGACACATGGCTGTTTGAGGGAACGATCCGCGATAATTTGAAATACAGTACAGACCGTGATGTGTCAGAGGATGAGATGGAAAAAGCAACTGCTTCGGTTTGCGCAGACGGATTCATACGAACAATGCCGGGCGGTTATGATATGGTGCTGTCGAAGGGCGCAGAGAATATTTCCCAGGGTCAGCGCCAGCTCCTGACAATAGCGCGCGCCATACTGGCCAATCCGGAGATAATGATCCTCGATGAGGCGACCAGTAACGTTGATGCACATACAGAGCAGGTGATCCAGGATGCCATGGCTACACTGATGAAGGGGCGTACGAGTTTTGTCATCGCGCACCGGCTGTCCACAATCCGTGATGCCGATATGATCCTCTATATGGAAAACGGCGACATCAAGGAGGTCGGCGATCATGATGAGCTGATGGCAAAGGGCGGAAAATATGCTGCGTTGTATAACAGTCAGTTCGCATAATGGGTGTAATAGCTCGGAAATAATGAAGAGATCCCTATTGCGTAGGCATTAGGGATCTTTTTTGAAATCCCTTTTTTGAGACAGTTGAAACACTTGACACTACCATGTGTTTGGTATAAGATGGAAAACAGAGGGCTTTTTCCTCCTACCTATCCTGGCTTCGGGACTATCTCATAGATATCTTCCCCGTCTATAAGTCGGACAAGGAAAAACATTCTTTTCTAGAGAGGTGACAATCATGCAAACAACAACGAAAAAAGCTGGGATACTCTGGCATATTAAGAATCGTATCATAGCAACGGTTTTATTGATATTAACGGTGGTAGTACTGGTGCTTGTATCCATCAACACGGTGAACTCTGTTCGACTGCTGAACCGGGGCGGAGAGGATCTCATGCTTGGCGAAGCCCGGAACAACGCGAAGGTCATAAATGAATGGCTGAAGAAGCAGGGAGAGACCGTGGAGCTGATGAAGGCTACGCTTGAGAATATGGACTATAAGGATACGAACGCCATTGAGGATTATCTGGAAAAATGCCTGAAGAAGAATTCGGCGGCGCTCATGTATTATGTTTGTTATGATTATGACGGTGCCGTATTCCCGGCAGATCACTCCACAATCGACCTGGATCCGACTTCCAGAGGATGGTGGAAGGATGCTCAAAGTGCAGGAAAACTCATCTATACGGATCCCTATCAGGATTTTGCAACCGGCAATATGATCGTGTCAGCTTGCACGCCTTATACCTGTGAGGGGCATACTTGTGCTGTCCTTGCGGATATTTCTCTTGCCGAGCTTGTCACGGCGGTGGAAGAGATCCGAAGTTCAGAGGATATCCAGAGCTTTCTACTGGCTGGAGACGGCAGTGTAATCACTCATCCGAATGCCGACTTTCTTCCCAAGGAGGATGGCAATACGATCCTGTCGGAAAAGGTAGAACTTGATATAGCAAGTACGGAGGCTCAGGCAATAACGGATTATGACGGTGAGAAAAGGATTGTTGCGATCGCAGACATAGCGGAGACAGGGTGGAAGCTCGGTGTGTCAGAAAACAAATCCGTCATCTCCGATGAAGTTTTTTCCAATGTATTGTGGAATGTGATCATCGGTTTGGTTACCATCATCGCGTCTCTTCTGCTTGTGTTCTTTGTTGCCAGCAGACAGCTTGAACAGCTCAACAGGATGAGGCTTTTTATCAAGGACAGGGTTATCGGCAGGGATAATGTAAAACTGATGTCGTCGGAACGCGTGGAGATCGGCTATCTTATCGATGAGCTCGAAAATCGGTTCCTTGCGACGATACGTGAGACGGCGTCGGAATCGAATATGATACTTAATGATATGGAGGAAACCAAGGATCTGATCGATACGGTATCCGAAGGGATCGAAAGCATCAACAGCGCGATGCTTCAGACCAGCGCAAGTACGGAGAGTCAGACGGATAGTATCGGAAGTATCTATACTATGAGTAGCGAAGTGGCAACATCCGTTGATTCGCTTGCCTCGGAGACACAAGTGATGGCGGAAAAGGCAACAGAGATCATATCCAAGATCGAGCAGACAATCCCTGAGATTATGCAGAACCGTGAAAAAGCTGTCCGCATCGCTGAGACGAGCAAGGATAAACTGGCAGAAGCCATCGAAGAAACCAAGGTAATCGAGCAGATCGTGGAAGTCTCGCAGACGATCATGAGTATCGCCAGTCAGACGAATCTGCTTGCACTGAACGCTTCGATCGAGGCAGCCAGAGCCGGTGAGGCAGGAAAGGGCTTTGCCGTTGTAGCGGATGAGATCAAGAACCTGTCTGCCACAACGAGCAGTGAGATAGAAAAGGTCAACGATCTCACGAACAGAGTGACGGAGAGTGTAAGACATCTTTCCGCTGAATGTACCAAGATCCTTGAGTTTATGGGTGTGGATGTTATGCGCGATTACGAGACGCTCGCGACACTGGTGAATGAATATAAAGATGACGCAGCGTTCTATTCCAATGCGAGCAGCACGATCGGCGCAAGCACGGAGCAGCTTGCGGCTTCAGCATACAATATCAACAGTCTATTGAAGAACCTGACAGAAGCACAGAAGGAGCTCGGTGATGCCATAACGGATATCAATAACAATGTCCAGACGATGTCAGAAGGTGCCGAAAAAACGGCAGGTGAAGTAAATGATGTAATGACGCGTGTACAGAACCTGCAGAGTACGGTGGGAACCTTTCACATTGACTGACTGTACCCGCTTGATTTAGGGATACACTGATTAAATCAGTGCATCCCTAAAACCTCCGGCAGGATGCACAGAAAATCGCAAGTGAATAATGATTGTTTCGTTGTTACGCGATTGTAACAAATGGTGTCCATACCATTGGACAATCATACCGTTACAGTTATGGCAGATGGTTTTGGAGAGGAGAGTATAGAGATCACGCCTGAGGATTGGAAGTAGAGTGTACATGGTCGTATAGTCTGCAATCGCCTGCAAGTTAAGCTGGGATGTTGGCAGCCGCACAGGCGGCTATCGCACAAAGAGCGTGAACCGCAAAGTGTGAAGCGGAATTAATGAAACATAAATAAAAAAATGAGATTCCCGTTGCGAGGCAGCGGGAATCTTTTTTTGCTTCGGAAAAACTTCGGAGGTTGAATAGGGGGGGAGATATATTCTCAAATGAAGCATAAAACTAAGATTTTTTCAAACGATTATAGTAAGCGATTAATCGCTCACGAGTCTTATCATTTGTTTTATAGTTCTGAACTATTTCAAATAGTTCTGGATCATCGGATTCCTTTATATAATAACTATCCTGACGATTATCATCTGAAAGACCAAGGAGATAATCAACAGATGTGGAAAGGACTTCTGCCATTGTTTTCACTACGTGAATGGAAGGCTGACGTTCTCCGGATTCATAACGGAGGTATGCAGGCTGCGAAATATTCATTCGCTTGGATGCCTCTCTTTTTGATAATCCCTTTTTTTCGCGGCATTCAACAAGTCGCTCTTTTTTTAATATAATTGGATTCATGGGCTTATATGCCTCCCGTATTATGATAATTTGATACCATTATAGCTTTTTTTGGGATGTAAGTCAAATTGTACTTGACATATCCCAATGGTATATGATATAGTATATACCATTGGGATATGCCATGAGTGATATAGATGTCGAACTGATAGTACGTCTTATGGAGGGGCA
>JAGABX010000063.1 GCA_017614395.1 Eubacterium sp. | reverse complement strand
CTAAATGTAGCCATGTTGGCCTCCTTTCTGCGGGGTTTACCCGCGAACAAAGTTTTAGTTTTTTTCCATGAGCACCCGCCGAAAAAAATTGGGGGTGTACTATTACATAGATCACTCTCCAAAAAAAAAGGGGTGTACTATTACATAGATTACTCATCATAAAAATCGGTGATGTATCTTCATAAGGCACCCACCGAAAAAAAAGAATTGCATATCAATCGATTTTGTGTTAGAATGTACGTGTTGTGCGGAGCGCAGATGGTTTCGCGCTATAATAGAACAATAGGAGGGTAGTGAGTATAGTATGGAAAAAGAAAACGATTCACACTTGGACATACTGGAGGCAGAGGCTATCTATATCATGCGTGAGGTGGCTGCAAACTGCGAAAAACCGGTAATGCTTTACTCTATCGGCAAGGACTCCTCGGTCATGCTGCATTTGGCGTTAAAGGCTTTTTATCCAGAAAAACCGCCGTTTCCGTTTATGCATATCGATACAACATGGAAATTCCATGAGATGATCGAGTTTCGCGACCGCATGGCGGAGAAATACGGATTGGAGATGCTGGTATACAGCAACGAGCAGGGTATCAAAGACGGTATCAACCCGTTTGACCACGGTTCTGCCTATACCGATATAATGAAAACGCAGGCGCTGAAACAGGCGCTGACAAAATACGGATTTACCGCGGCTTTTGGTGGCGGCCGGCGTGACGAGGAGAAATCCCGCGCCAAGGAGAGAATATTCTCATTCCGTAATTCCGAGCAGGCATGGGATCCGAAAAACCAGCGTCCGGAAATGTGGAAGCTCTATAATACTAAAATTCACCAGGGCGAGAGCATGCGTGTGTTCCCGATCTCAAACTGGACGGAGAAGGATATCTGGCAATATATCCGCAGGGAGAACATCGAGATCGTTCCGCTGTATTTCGCGGCTGAACGGCCGGTGGTCTATCGTGACGGGAATATCATAATGGTAGATGATGACCGCATGAGATTAGAAGAGGGCGAGAAACCGGAGATGAAGAGTGTTCGTTTCAGGACACTCGGATGTTACCCGCTGACCGGCGGTATCGAGTCGACTGCGGACACATTGGATGCCATCATAGATGAGACACTGGGCGCGGTTGAATCAGAGAGGACCAGCCGTGTTATTGACCATGACGGCGGAGCGGCCAGCATGGAGAAACGCAAGAGAGAGGGATACTTCTAATTCGGAAAAAGTCTCTGCGACCGGCTGCTTTTTATGAATGGTCGCGGAACAAATCGGAGGTTATAGAATATATGAAACAACTATTAAAATTCATCACCTGCGGCAGTGTCGATGACGGAAAATCAACCCTGATCGGACACATGCTCTATGACGCCAAGCTCCTTTTTGCTGATCAGGAGCGCGCATTAGAGCTTGATTCCAAAGTCGGCAGTCGTGAGGGTGAGATCGATTATTCATTATTATTAGACGGTCTGATGGCTGAGCGTGAGCAGGGCATCACGATTGATGTAGCATACCGCTATTTCACAACCGACAACCGCAGTTTTATCGTTGCGGACACCCCGGGACATGAGGAGTATACGAGAAATATGGCGGTCGGCGCTTCGTTCGCGGAGCTGGCGGTCATATTGGTTGACGCATCGCGCGGAATCCAGGTGCAGACCTGGCGACATGCCCGCATCTGCAAACTCATGGGTATCCGTCACTTTGTTTTTGCGGTAAACAAAATGGATCTGGTCGGATACGATCGTGATACCTTCAAGAAAATGGACAAAAGCATCCGTCGTCTGGCAGTTGATCTTGAACTGGAGAATATCAAGGTTATTCCGGTATCGGCAACGGCCGGGGACAATGTTAATTTCGATTCTGAAAACATGAAATGGTATCAGGGCGGTGCGCTCCTGAACTATCTCGAAACAGTAGATGTGACCGAGAGCGCGGCTGAGACAGGCTTTTTCATGCCGGTACAGCGCGTATGCCGTCCGAACCTCGATTATCGCGGATTTCAGGGACAGGTTGAGTCCGGCGAGATCGCCGTGGGTGATACGATTCGCGTATTGCCGAGCGGTGAGGAGGCGGTTGTCAAGTCAATCTATGTAACCGACCGCGAGGAGCAGAGCGCAAAAACAGGACAGCCCGTATCGATTCAGCTTGATCGCGAAATTGATGTTTCCCGCGGCTGTGTTTTAGTGAAGGATACAACTCCCGAGATCAGCCGTCTTTTCCGTGCTACGATTTTGTGGATGGATGACGAACCGCTCATTCAGGGCAAAAGCTACATCGCGATGGTCGGAACCAAGGAGATCCCCGCAACGGTTCAGAGCATCAAGTATAAAATTGAGATAAACACGGGCGAGCATATCAAAGCTTCTAAATTGAAAAAGAACGAGCTTGCTGAGTGTGAGATCGCTCTGGCTGAAAACATTGTTTTTGATAAATTTGAGAACCACAGAACATTAGGCGAGTTGATCCTAATCGACCGTGTAACCAATATGACCTCAGCCTGCGGAACAATCATCCACAGTCTGCGCCGCTCCGGCAACCTGACCTGGCACAACATGGATATCACTCGTGAGATCCGCGCGGGACAGATGGGACAGAAACCGTTGACGCTCTGGTTTACGGGTCTGTCGGGTTCAGGCAAATCCACCCTGGCGAATGGTCTGGAGAAACTTCTCAGCATGAACGGCAAACACACGATGCTGCTTGACGGTGATAATATCCGTATGGGATTGAATAACAACCTCGGATTTGAGGAGCAGGATCGTATCGAGAACATCCGCCGTATCGCTGAGGTGGCAAAACTGATGAATGATGCCGGATTGATCGTCCTGACTTCGTTTATCTCGCCGTTCAAATCGGATCGTGCCCGTGCCCGTGACATCATCGGCGATGGCAATTATATCGAGATTTATGTCAGCACGCCGATTGAGGAATGCGAGAAACGTGACGTGAAGGGTCTCTATGAAAAAGCGCGTCGCGGTGATATCCCGAACTTTACCGGAATATCAAGTCCGTATGAGGCGCCGGACGCTCCGCAGATCGAGATTGATACCTCCAAGTACACTCTTGATGAGGCGATCGAGTATCTGATGAAGGAATTGGCTGCGTATATGTGACAGCGACAGGTTGTCCGGCAAGTCAAATTATCGGATGATCATGCGTGAATAGTACAATATGAAACATTTTATGCAATAAGAAGGAACCTGCAGAGCGTGTTGTTCTGCGGGTTCTTTTTGTTTCAAACTTTTTCACGAAATAATAGAGACCAAATTGAAAACGATTTCAAAATTTCATATTGACATATTTGCTCTGTAGTCATATAATGCCTCTGTAATCGTTGAAATACGCATGAAACAATGTTTCAAATCGCGGATTTCGGTAAAAAACAGAAATGATACATCGTTTCAGAATGTATCAAAAGGAGGACAAAACGATGAAAGCAAAGAAACTGATGGCAGCTGTATTGGCAACCGTATTAGCAGTAGGGATGACTGCCTGCGGTGAAGAGAGCGGAAGTAACGGCGGCGGACAGAAGATCACTAACGTATCCTATGATCCGACGCGTGAGTTGTACGCGGAGTACAATGAGGCATTTGTAAAGCATTACAAGGAGGAAACCGGCAAGGATGTTGAGGTCATCCAGTCACACGGTGGTTCCGGCAAGCAGGCGCGTTCCGTAGTTGAGGGCGCGGATGCGGATGTTGTTACTCTGGCTCTTGAGCATGATATTACCATGATCGAGGAAGCCGGCATGATCGAGCCGGGCTGGATCAACGAGTTTGATCTTGATTCCTCACCGTATACTTCAACGATTGTATTCCTGGTTCGTAAGGGCAATCCGAAAAACCTTACCGACTGGGATTCATTGACAGCCGATGGCGTGGATGTCATCACTCCGGATCCGAAGAGCTCGGGTGGCGCAATGTGGAACTTCCTTGCTGCATGGCAGTATATCAAGGAGAAATCCGGAAACAACGAGACTGAGATGAAGGATTTCATGAGAAAACTGTACGGCAATGTATCTGTTATGGATTCCGGAGCCCGCGGCGCTACAACAACCTTTGTTGAGAACGGTCATGGTGATGTGCTGATTGCCTGGGAGAACGAGGCTATCAACACGCTGAAGGAGTATCCGGATGACTATGAGATGATCACACCGTCCATCTCAATCCTTGCTCAGCCGAGTGTGGCTATCGTTGATGAGAATGCGAAAAAAGACGGCGTAGAGGAACTCTGCAAGGATTATCTGAACTATCTGTACACAGATGAGGCTCAGGAGATCATTGCAAAGAATGGTTATCGTCCGTCTAACCAGGAGATTCTGAACAAATACGGCGATAAATTTGATCTTAATGTAAAACTCTGCACCATTCAGGATTTCGGTGGCTGGAATCAGGCATATGATGATTTCTTCGCTGACGGCAAAATCTTTGATGAGATTTATACCAAGTAATATTGGAGGAAAAAAGTGAACACAAAAGGCAACCGTGGAAAAAGCGGCCGCCGCGTAATCCCTGGCTTCGGGCTTTCGCTCGGAGTCACGATTGCGTTGTTGTCGCTGATCGTGCTGATTCCTCTGGCATCGGTGCTCGTTTATTCCCTGCACCTGTCACCGGCGGAGTTCTGGAGTACGATCACTGAGCCGGCAGCTCTGTGGGCCTTCGGGATCAGTATCCTGACCTCATTGATTGCCGCGCTGATAAACTGTGTATTCGGAACGATTCTTGCCTGGGTGCTGGTACGCTACAATTTTCCCGGAAAAAGAATACTCGACGGATTGATTGAGATACCCTTTACACTTCCGACGGCAGTGGCGGGCATCACGTTATCAAAGATGTATTCGACCACCGGAGAGTTGGGTGGTCCGTTGTCGGCACTTGGCATTGAGGTTTCGTATACTCATCTGGGTTTGATCGTAGCGTTGATATTTATCGGAATACCGTTCGTAGTACGCGCGATCCAGCCTGTGCTCGAGAAACTGGACGGTCGCTATGAGGAGGCCGCATACATGCTCGGCGCAACCCGTTTTCAGACCTTTCGCAGGGTGGTTCTTCCGGAGCTGCGTCCGGCGATCCTGACCGGATTCGGACTGGCGTTTGCGAGGGGCTTCGGTGAGTACGGCAGCGTTGTATACATCTCAGGAAACAGTGCCAAGGAACATACTCAGGTCGTTTCCTATGTTATCATGCAAAAGCTCGAGCGGATGGATTATGAATCTGCGACGGCAATCGCGCTCGTCATGCTGATCATCGCTTTTGTAATACTGCTTGCGATCAATATCGTACAGATCAGGCAGTCGAGAAGGACGGGAGGTGAGGCATGATGACACAGGGAAAGACTCAGAAAAAGGGCAAGACAGGAATTGTGCTGATCATCATCAGCGTGCTTTTTGTAGTGTTGATGCTGATTTTGCCTTTGATATCAGTTCTCACCAACTCGCTAAGCAAAGGAATTGGATTCTATTTCAAATCCATGGGAACTAAATATGTATTTTCAGCACTCGGAGTGACACTGATCGCGACAGTGATAGCGGTGATTGTCAACACGCTGTTCGGACTGTTTGCCGGATGGCTTTTGACAAAATTCAATTTCCGCGGGAAACAGGTTCTGTCAACGCTGATCGACATACCTTTTTCCATATCACCGGTCATCGCCGGACTCGCGTTTATCATGACCTTCGGTCGACTTGGCTGGGCAACTCCGTTTGTCGAGTGGCTGAATGAGACATTTGGCTGGGACATCCAGATCGTGTTTGCCCTTCCGGGTGTTGTTTTGGCGACCATATTTGTAACGTTTCCGTTTGTTTCGCGTGAAATTATTCCTGTGCTCAATTCACAGGGACGCGATGAGGAGGAGGCTGCTGCGCTGATGGGCGCGAAGGGCTTTACAATCTTTCGCAAGATCACATTCCCCCATATCAAATGGGCTACGATTTACGGAATGATCCTGTGTGCCTCTCGTGCGATGGGTGAGTTTGGTGCCGTAAATGCACTGTCTAAAACGCGTGGGAAAACGTTTACGCTTCCGCTGGAAATTGATGCGTTGTATCTGGACGGGTCATCGGATTCCATCGTGGCTGCTTTTTCCGTATCATCGATATTGGTTATCATCGCGGTCATAGTTTTGGTATTGCGGAGTATATTTGAAAACCGCGAGAAAAATATAGAAAAACGCGCCATGAAAAAAGATGAGGGCATAAAGAAGATCACATCAGAAAAAATAGCAGAAGAAAACGGTTACATAAATACAAATACAGATAATACTAAAGTAAAACGGAAATATAAAGCATGAGATTGCAGAGATCCGGGTGGATTTGTATCCGGTATTCAGAGATAAAAATGGGGGTTAATCCATGTATGTTGAACTGAAGAATATAAATAAAAATTTCGGTGATTTTGAAGCGTCAAAGGATGTCAATTTCGGAATAGAAAAAGGCAGTCTGGTTGCATTGCTCGGCCCCAGCGGCAGTGGAAAAACAACAATACTTCGAATGATTGCCGGACTCGAGACGCCGGATAGCGGGGACATAATAATAGACGGAAACAGAATGAACGAAGTCAATCCGGCAGACAGGGGAATAGGTTTTGTGTTTCAGAACTATGCCCTGTTCAGATACATGACGGTATTTGATAATATCGCGTTCGGTCTCGAAATACAGAAAAAGAATAAAGCCGAGATTAAAAAGAGAGTAACTGAATTGCTGGAGCTGACCGGTCTGACCGGTTTTGAAAAGCGGTATCCCAATGAGCTGTCAGGTGGACAGAGACAGCGTGTGGCATTCGCGAGGGCACTGGCACCGAACCCCCAGGTTCTTCTGCTGGATGAGCCGTTTGCGGCAATTGATGCCAAGGTCCGTCAGGAATTGCGCAGCTGGCTGCGTGACATGATCAAGAGGGTAGGCATAACGAGTATCTTTGTAACACATGATCAGGATGAGGCGGTAGAGGTGGCCGATCAGATCATAGTTACAAATTGTGGCAGGGTAGAGCAGATCGGAACACCCATATCAATCTATAAAACACCGGAGACTCCGTTTGTCAGTGAGTTCATCGGACAGTCCGCAATCATTGAGGATTATCACAAACTGCGTGGGTTTACCAAAGGAGACTATCAGGGGGCTGTTGTACGTCCTGAGTTTATCGAGGCCTTCAAGCCTGATAACAAAAGGTTTGAGAGCGTGATCAAGGCTACCGAGGAAGGCGTTGTAACAGATATCCTGTTCCGGGGAAATCACCTTGAGGTAACATTGGATGTTAACGGAGTGAAGCTCGTGACACAACGTTCACTGGAACGTCGCGAGGTTACTGTCGGCGAGAAAATGCGCGTGATTGTTTATCGGGTGCTTGCTTATGATGATTCACGGGCATATCTGTTGGAGAATGAAGAATTAAAGGATATGGGCGTTGATTATAACCAGTTGGAGGGTTATGTTTATAATGCTGATCAGGGCGCTTTCATCGTATAGGAGACTATAGAGGTTTCCTGATTGCCCTTTTCTTTCATCCCAATGAAAAAGGACTTGCGGATTTCCGCAGGTCCTTTTCTGTTTCATATTATTTTGAGATTCCAACCACCTTGTCAGTTCTGTAATATTTCTTTTTAAATTTGATATATATATCGTATGTGCCTAATGGGAGGGGTTCCAGAGGCATCAGCCTGAAATATGCATTATCCCGCAGGTTTTTAATCGGCTGGGTGAGTTTCAGGTCGTCGGTAATATGTACGTAATCAATATGATAGCATACGGACGGATCCTCTTGTTTTACGAGTATGATCTCACCTACCTGCTGGTCGATTGCCCAAACGAGGAGGATATTTCCGTAACGATAATAGCGGACTGTTTTGACCTCCTGCTCAAGCAGAGGTGATTCTGTAAGCCCTTTCGGAAGTTCGCATTTTTCGGTCGGGATGAGTTTTCCCCGGAACAGTCTGCGTTTCGGATCGAGCGGCTCGGCCATGCTCTTGTAATTCAATTCGACCGGATGGATGGCAAAGAAAT
>JAGABX010000062.1 GCA_017614395.1 Eubacterium sp. | reverse complement strand
CGTGATAATGAGTCGAAACTCAGGGATTTCGTTTTTGATTCGTAATTATCGGATGATTGTCCGCCTGATTGAGGTTCATTCCGGAGTTATATCCGGAGTTGTATTATGAAAGATTGAGGTTCATTCTGGAGTTGTATTATGAAAGAACACTACATCGGAATGGTTTTGTCAGCATCAACTGTCGGTGAATATGATAAACGCGTAGTCCTCCTGACCAAGGAAGCAGGCCGCATATCAGCGTTCGCCAGAGGAGCAAGGCGTCCCAAAAGCGTTCTTTCCGCGGTGACGGAACCGTTTTGTTTCGGTGAATTTTATTTATATCTCGGCAGGGATTCCGCTACGATCGAGGAGGTAAAAGCAACTAACTTTTTCCCGAAACTCAGGAACGACCTCGATAGGCTGACCATGGGACTGTATTTCTGTGAGGTGGCAGATTATTTCACGCGTGAGGGAATGGGTGCTGTGGAGGAATTGGAGTTGCTGTACAGATCGCTGACTGCATTGGAGTCTGCCCCGGCAGGTTCTGAAAAGGTAGTCACGGATGCGGGCGAGTCTTCCGCTGATGCCGGTTTGTTTGTCCCCATACGTTTAATACGCAGAATATTTGAATTGAGAATGCTTGTGATCGCAGGGTACTCCCCTTTATATATGGAAGAAAAAGAGTGCTGGCGTGATGAAACGGGGGATTGGAAATTAAGCCGGACAGCGGCATATACTGTCGGTCAAATTATTTCAAAACCAATGAAAGCGCTGTTCAGCTTTTCAGTCAGCGATTCGGTTTTAGGGGAACTCGAGACATGTATCGGGAACTTTTTCAGACGTAATACAGATCGTGAATTCCGTTCATTGACTGCACTGGATGTTTTTTCTTAAATTTCCACTTGATACATATTAGAAAAAATGTTAAACTAACATAGTTGGGATAATATAACAAATTTCCACACAGGTTGCATGTGGCAGATTATTTACAGGGAGGCTGGACAAATGGAGGAAATGACTGCAGACATTTTTTATCAGATCATGAATGCGCGTGAAGTTCTTTGTGCTCATTGCGAGAACAGGTACAAGGACAAAACGGAAAGTGAGATTGTGGACGCTCACGGACTTCGTTCGACATCGTTTGGCAGCAACGAGAGTGACAGATGTCCGAGCTGTCAGGTGACGGCTATCGTCGATAATGCACAGATTCAGGCGCAGATGTTCGGTCTGTTTGATTGATTGCCCGTGGAATCGTGTGACAAATTTAGAGGAGCGGAAACCGTCCGAAGTTGCGACAGCGAAGCGAAGCAGCGAGGTTACGGTTTCGGCAACCGGACGGGTCCAATCAGATAATCATACAAGATTAGAGGAGGAATGAAAAATGGAAAAAACTATGGAGAAAATCGTCTCCGTCTGCAAAACACGCGGGTTCATATACCCGGGCTCGGAGATTTACGGAGGCTTGGCAAATACTTGGGATTACGGAAATCTCGGCGTTGAATTAAAAAACAATATCAAACGCGCATGGTGGAAAAAGTTTATCCAGGAAAACCCATACAACGTCGGTGTTGACTGTGCTATATTGATGAATCCACAGACGTGGGTGGCATCAGGGCATTTGGGTAGTTTTTCCGATCCGTTGATGGATTGCAAGGAATGCCATGAGCGTTTCCGCGCGGATCAGCTGATTGAGAGTTTTGCCACGGAAAAAGGCATAGAACTCGATGGTTCGGTGGATGGATGGAGCAATGAGAAAATGGAGAGCTTTATCCGTGACAACGAGATTCCGTGTCCGTCATGTGGCAAACATAACTTTACTGAAATACGTCAGTTCAATCTGATGTTCAAAACGTTTCAGGGTGTGACCGAGGACGCTAAGAATGTTGTTTATCTGCGTCCGGAAACTGCTCAGGGAATATTTGTGAATTTCAAAAATGTTCAGAGAACATCGCGTAAAAAGATCCCGTTTGGCATCGGTCAGATAGGAAAATCATTCCGAAACGAGATTACGCCCGGAAACTTTACATTTCGCACCCGTGAATTCGAGCAGATGGAGTTGGAGTTTTTCTGTGAGCCTGACACGGATTTAGAGTGGTTTAAGTACTGGCGTTCATTTTGTATCGACTGGCTGAAGGGTCTCGGAATGAAGGAAGAGGAGATGCGTCTCCGCGACCATGACAAGGAGGAGCTGTCGTTCTACAGCAAAGCAACCACGGATATTGAGTTTTTGTTCCCGTTCGGATGGGGCGAACTCTGGGGTATTGCCGACAGGACCGATTACGACCTGACACAGCATCAAAATACCTCCGGCGAGTCCATGGAGTACTTTGATGATGAGAAAAAGGAAAAATACATTCCGTATGTGATTGAGCCGTCACTTGGAGCGGATCGCGTGACGCTTGCCTTTTTATGCGGAGCCTATGACGAGGAGGAATTAGAAGGCGGTGACATGCGGACAGTGATGCATTTCCATCCTGCGCTGGCACCGGTGAAGATCGGGGTGCTGCCGTTGTCCAAAAAGCTTGCGGAGCCGGCTGAGAAGATATTCACCGAGCTTTCAAAGGAATGGTATTGTGAATATGATGATCGCGGTAATATAGGGAAACGCTATCGCAGACAGGATGAGATAGGCACACCGTATTGCGTAACATATGATTTTGATTCAGAGGACGATCATATGGTAACCGTGCGAGAGCGTGACAGCATGGAGCAGGAGCGGATCGCGATCGATGGGCTCGTGGAATACTTCAGGGAGAAACTGTCTTATTAAGGAGATAAGTTGTTTATGAGCAACCGCAAGGATAGCCTGAAACGTCAGAAACGCCTGAATAAAGCGACACGCGGTTATGACTTCGAGCGCCATTATACCATGGACGGCGAGGAGGAGACGGAGCGAAGCCGGTTGTCGAGATATTTTTGGATATTGATCGCTATCGGGGTAGCGTGTGTTCTGTCGGCAGGTATAATCCTGTGGATATTTTTCGGGACTCTGGGAGGAGAGAGCGAACCCGAGGAGGAACCGCAGGTAACAGAGGAGCCCGTAGCAGAGCCGACTGCACCGCCGGCGACTCAGGACGAAATAGTATATGACGATGAACCAGAGATATGGCGGATGACGGACCGGGCTACTTTTTTGCAGGGACCGAAGGGCTGGAAAAGGCGCCAGGAGTGGTCAGGTAAATGGGGCAAAACCAACTATGACGGCAGAAGTTTCGGCGGGTTTGGCTGCGGATTGTGCGTGATGGCTAATTTTTATTCGTCTTTCACGCCTTATCAGTGTTCGCCGGTTGACATTTATGAATACGCGAAACAGGTAACGAGTTATGAGGGCGGTTGCGCGATCGACTGGCCGCAGATATCAGCGACGTTGGAACACCTCGGTTTCACGGTGGATACGAACAGGAAACCTAAACGGTATGACATATTTCGCGACGACATTAAAAACTGTATGGGTGCAATGGTTGTGATCAGCTCTGCGTATGATGATTCATATTGGAGGGAAACACCGGGACACTATGTTACGATTCTGGCATATAACGCGGCAAATGACACGATCTTTCTCGGTGACTCGGGTGATTTGGAGCATAACAGATCATGGATACCGCTGAAAACAGTTTACAAAGCGATTAAAAAAAGCAATGCTTTGCACTATCTGCGTGTAAATTCATATGATGAAACACAGGATGAGTGGAAACATACGGTTATCTCCGGTAAATGGTGCAAACCGGGATATTGGGAAAAATAGGCTGCACAGTTGGGTGTGGCTTATTTTTTTGCCTGAAAAAGTTTGTCTAAAAAATGACATAAAATTGTTGATTTTTCATTTGCTGTGTGTTATTATGGTAACAGCGACTTTTTATAGACACCATGTGTTCTTGATCTTTTTTTAGAAAACACCGATAAATCGTGTTCACGTTACGGCATTTGTCAGTGCTTTTTACAAACAGCAGTCACTGAGCGCAGGAGTCTGAAGCAATTATTTTTTAATAGGAGGAAAGAAAAACATGGCAAACAAATGGGTGTATATGTTCAGCGAAGGCGACATGAGCATGCGTAATCTCCTGGGAGGCAAGGGCGCTAACCTGGCAGAGATGACGAGTATCTTCAAGGATACATTCCCGGACAGGAACCCGGTACCGCAGGGCTTCACTATCACAACCGAGGCCTGCACACAGTACTATGAGGACGGCCGCAAGATTAATGACGAGATTATGGGTCAGGCAATGGAAGGCGTTAAAAAGATGGAGGAACTGAACGGCAAAAAGTTCGGTGACCTCAACAATCCGCTTCTCGTATCAGTACGTTCCGGTGCCCGCGCATCGATGCCCGGTATGATGGATACAATTCTCAACCTCGGTCTCAATGACGACGTTGTTGCTGCTATGATTAAAAACAATCCGGATCCTGCATATGAGAGATTTGTATATGACTCATACCGCAGATTCATCCAGATGTTCTCGGATGTAGTTATGGAGGTCGGGAAAAAGTATTTCGAGCAGCTCATCGACCAGATGAAGGAGAAAAAGGGAGTCGAGTTTGACGTTGATCTGACAGCAGCAGACCTCAAGGAACTTGCAGAGCAGTTCAAAGCTGAGTACAAGAATCAGTTGGGCAAGGATTTCCCGAGTGATCCGGTAGAGCAGTTGAAACTCGCTATCGAGGCAGTGTTCCGTTCATGGGATAATCCGCGCGCGAATGTATACCGCCGTGATAATGATATTCCGTACAGCTGGGGTACAGCCGTAAACGTAATGCCGATGGTATTCGGTAACCTGAACGACAAATCCGGAACAGGCGTGGCATTTACGCGTGATCCTGCTACAGGTGAGAACGAGTTGATGGGTGAGTTCCTGAAAAACGCTCAGGGCGAGGACGTGGTTGCCGGTGTCCGCACACCGATGCCGATCGCTCAGATGGAGCAGGAGTTCCCGGAGGCATACAAAGATTTTATCGGTGTATGCAAAACTCTTGAGGATCACTACCATGACATGCAGGATATGGAGTTCACAATTGAGAATGAGAAACTTTACATGCTGCAGTGCCGCAATGGTAAGCGTACCGCTCCGGCTGCATTGAAGATCGCATGTGATCTCGTAGATGAGGGACATAAAACAGAGGAAGAGGCAGTTGCAATGATCGATCCGCGTAACCTTGACACTCTGCTTCATCCGCAGTTCGATGCAGATGCATTGAAGGCAGCTACACCGATCGGCAAGGGACTTGGTGCTTCTCCGGGTGCTGCATGCGGAAAGATTGTGTTCACTGCTGATGATGCAGTTGAGTGGGCAGGTCGTGGTGAGAAGGTTATCCTGGTTCGTCTCGAGACATCACCGGAGGATATTACCGGAATGAAGAGCGCTGAGGGTATCCTGACCGTTCGTGGTGGTATGACCTCTCATGCTGCCGTTGTTGCTCGTGGAATGGGCGAGTGCTGCGTATCCGGTTGCGGTGACATCGATATGGATGAGGAGAATAAAAAGTTCACGCTCGCAGGCAAGACCTTCAACGAGGGTGATGAGATTTCCATCGACGGAACAACAGGAAATATCTACGATGGAATTATCCCGACTAAGGATGCTGAGATTGCCGGCGAATTCGGCCGTATCATGGGATGGGCAGACAAATATCGTACCATGAAGGTTCGTACTAACGCTGACACACCGGCTGATGCTAAAAAAGCTCGTGAGCTTGGTGCAGAGGGTATCGGACTTTGCCGTACAGAGCATATGTTCTTCGAGGAGGATCGTATTGCAGCATTCCGTGAGATGATCTGTGCAGACACCGCTGAGGCTCGTGAGAAGGCTCTTGACAAGATTCTTCCTTATCAGCAGTCCGATTTCAAGGCTCTTTATGAGGCACTCGAGGGCAACCCGGTAACAATTCGTTTCCTGGATCCGCCGCTGCATGAGTTCGTTCCTCATGAGGAAGCTGAACAGAAGAAGCTCGCTGATGCACTTGGTAAATCTCTTGACGAGGTAAAGGCTATCGTTGAAGGTCTCAAGGAGTTCAACCCGATGATGGGTCATCGCGGATGCCGTCTGGCTGTTACCTATCCTGAAATTGCGAAAATGCAGACCAAGGCAGTTATCCGTGCTGCTATTGAGGTTCAGAAAGAGCATCCGGATTGGAATGTAAAACCGGAGATCATGATTCCGCTCATCGGTGATGTTAAAGAGTTGAAATACGTTAAGAAGTTCGTAGTTGAAACTGCAGATGCGGAGATCGAGGCGGCAGGTGCCAAACTCG